>DATJDP010000207.1:0-12888 GCA_035497355.1 Flavipsychrobacter sp. | reverse complement strand
CTTATAGATCGTATAGCCGCCTTCCTTAAAATCTCCTTCCAGCTTAAAGCTGTAGAAATTAAAAGCAAAATCGTTTAATGGAGAGATGAATCCACGGGGATTAATGCGATTGGAGATCTGAACGTTATTCTGATAAAAGCTGATAACATCGGGGAACTGTGAAGTGCCAACACCAGCGGGGTCCCCACTCTCTCTTACAGAATGGATTACCGTTCGTTCTTTATTATCCTGAGCGTAATACGTCGCAACCTCTTCCAGTAAATAAAGAATTCCTTTACCATTTGTATCAAGTCCCATTTCCCCGTCATCTACCTTTTGCCCCAGAACCTTTGCCGGAGTTTGCCTTGTTTTCAAGACCGCTTTCAGATAAATATCGGTCTGGAACGCTTTTACCTGATTTAAATGAAATTTCCTTCGCCCGATCACCTTTCGCATAATATACCTGGCAGGATCTTCAGAAGCTTTTACAATATGTTCCTTCATCTGCAGTTGCTGCTCCTGCAGTTTAAAATCATGAACAATTACTTCATTGTCCGCGATTATGATTGGAAAACTGGCCTGGTGGAAGCCTATATACTGACAAGACACAGTGTAAGTACCCGGCTGAAGTGATAGCTGATACATGCCCTCGGCATTAGCGCTGCTGCCTATAGTAGTGCCTTGGACAAATACCGTTGCAAAAGGGAGCGCTTCTCCTTTGCTATCTGTGATCTTTCCCTTCAGTGTTCCGGCAATCATGCTAACATGTGCAAGCAAACAAAGGAGGAAAGAGGTCAACACCTTTTTCATGAAAGTATTTGTATCTGGATGATCTATTTATATCGGATATATTGCAGAAAAGTTACACCGCCTCAAAATAATCCATGTATCTGAGCATCAATTCTCCGTACTACCTCAGCGAAGTCCTCTTCATTTTCTGCAAAGTTGAGATTGTCTACTTCCACCACAAGTAGCGGTCCGTCGCTGTACTTGTCAATCCATTTATTATAAAACTCATTCAGCCTTTTGAGGTAATCGAGGCGGATATTTTCTTCATACTCTCTTCCACGCTTCTGAATATTATCTACAAGTTTGGGAATAGAAGCCTTAAGATAGATCATAAGATCCGGAGGGCTGGTCAAAGTCTTAAGTGTATTGAAAAATGAGGCATAATTTTCAAAATCTCTTGCGGTCATCAACCCCATTTCATAAAGATTGGGCGCGAAGATGTGCGCATCTTCATAAATAGTGCGGTCCTGGATAACAGTATCTTTCCCTTTGCGGATTTCTATCAGCTGACGAATACGGGTATTCAAAAAGTAAACCTGCAGGTTGAATGACCAGCGGTGCATGTCTTCATAAAAATCGACCAGATACGGGTTATGTTCTACGTCTTCAAAATGAGGCTTCCATTTGTAATGCTTTGCGAGCATAGTGGTGAGCGTAGTTTTGCCAGCACCAATGTTTCCGGCAACGGCGATATGTTTAATGTTTGATCTTGGCATAACGGAACATTAGCAAACTTCTTTTGACAAAAGGAAGTTACTTCACAATATAATAAGCGAAGGTTTAAAATTCAGAACGATTTTCGACGAAAGATCAATAATAGTTGATCCCAATAAGCTTTCTAGCCTCTGCAATCGTTTTAGAAGCATTTTCTCTTGCCTTCTCTGCTCCCTCCTTTAAAATCTTCCTCAGCATCGTTTCATCGTTTTGCAGGGCTGTAGACTTTTCTCTTATAGGGCGGACAAACGCTACCATATCTTCTGCCAGCTGCTTCTTCATATCGCCATAGCGGATGTTGCAACTATTGTAGGCACTTCTATATGTATCCACAATTTCTGGTTTTGACACCAGGTGCATGAGCTGGAAAACGTTTTGGATATAGTCAGGCATCTCGCTATTGGCCTCGGTAGGACCAGCGTCTGTCTTTGCCTTCATTATCTTTTTTCTGATACTTTCATCATCATCACTCAGGTAGATAGTGGCATTTTGGTTTTCGCTCTTGCTCATTTTACCGTTACCATCCAGACTCATGACCTTTACTGTGTTCTGATCAAAACGAAACACATGCGGCTCGGGGAAAAGATCAGTACCATAGCGTTGATTAAAACGGTTTCCAAAGTTGCGTGCCATCTCCAGGTGAGGCTCCTGATCTCTGCCTACAGGTACTTTTACCGCACGGTGAATCAATATATCCGCAGCCATCAAAACCGGATAAGTAAGCAACCCCGCATTAACATTATTGGGATTTTGACGCACTTTGTCCTTAAAGGTGGGCACTTTTTCAAGTTCACCCTTATAGGCCAGCATATTGAGCATCAGATATAGCTCAGGAATCTCCGGCACATCACTTTGCGCGTATAATGCCACCTTGCTGGAGTCGATACCCGACGCAATATTCTCAGCAGCAACGCGAAAAACGTTCTGTTTCAAGTCCTTTGGGTCAGGATGTGTGGTTAATGAATGATAATCTGCTATAAAGAAGTAGCACTGATAGTCATCCTGCATCTTAACATAGTTGCCGATAGCACCAAAATAGTTACCGAGGTGCAAATAGCCGGTAGAGCGGATACCGCTAACGACGATCTCTTTGTTCATACGGCTGGCAAGATAATAAGATATCGAATTACGAATCGCGGATTCGAACTAAAATTGAATTGAACCAACAGATTTATTACACAAACACATAATGATGTGAAGTCTTTTGTTTTTGTTTTAGATTTGTCTAAAAATATTTTTAAGCAAATAGATGGACCATAGATCTCAAAGTAAATCGCTGCAGGATGTACATGGAAGTATAGACCCTTCGAAGGCAACCGGTAAATGGAGAAAGATCGCAGCTTTTTTTGGTCCGGCCTACCTTGTGAGTGTAGGATATATGGATCCCGGCAACTGGGCAACAGATCTGGCGGGAGGCAGCCAGTTTGGTTATACCCTTATCTGGGTATTGCTCATGAGCAATCTAATGGCTTTACTATTGCAATCGTTAAGTGCAAGACTCGGCATCGTACAGGGAAGGGATCTCGCGCAGTGCAACCGGGAGGTATATCCGCGCGGCGTCAACTTCATTTTATATATACTTGCTGAAATTGCTATTGCTGCCTGCGATCTCGCGGAGGTGCTTGGAATGGCGATTGGATTAAACCTTTTACTTGGTATTCCTATTCTTTGGGGGGTGAGTCTAACACTACTCGATACTTTTTTGCTGCTGTATCTGCAAAGACTGGGCATGCGTAAAATGGAGGCCTTTATTGTCTGTCTCATAGCAATAATAGGTGCATGCTTTCTTATTGAAATTTTTTTAGCCAAACCCGACGTGGGAGAGCTGGCAAAAGGATTTGTTCCCTCTATTCCAAACCATGCAGCATTATACATTGCCATCGGCATTATCGGCGCAACCGTAATGCCTCACAATCTTTATCTGCATTCAGCGCTCGTTCAGACCCGTAAAATAGGCCGTGACGAAAAAGCGATCCGAAAAGCAATAAAATTTAATATTATCGACAGCACGATAGCATTGAATGCCGCTTTTTTCGTCAATGCCGCTATTCTGATACTTGCGGCGGCAGTTTTTTACAATTCCGGCCATCAACAAGTTGCAACACTTAAGGATGCACATCAGTTGCTGGCGCCCTTGCTGGGTAGTAAATGGGCCTCTCATCTGTTTGCTATTGCTCTGATTGCTGCCGGACAAAGCTCCACCGTTACGGGTACTCTCGCAGGTCAGATCATAATGGAGGGGTATTTACGTCTACGTATCAATCCGTGGGCGCGTCGTCTGCTTACACGGCTGCTCGCCATTGTTCCTGCCATTCTGGTCATTTGGATCATGGGGGAAACGATGATAGACGAAATGCTGGTGTTCAGTCAGGTTTTACTGAGCATGCAACTTGCTTTTGCAGTTATTCCACTGATTCATTTTGTTAGCGACAGAAAGAATATGGGCATTTTTACCATTAGTACTAAAGTCAAGATACTCGCCTGGATCGTTGCTGCTATTATCATCGCCTTAAACCTTAAATTAGTCTATGAAACCGCTATGAGCTGGATGATGGAGGTAACTACTTCTCTTGCTAAAACATTGATTATCGGAGGTGAGGCTGGAATACTTATTCTGCTGGTCATTACTATTGTCTATCCATTTATCCTCAGAAGAAACGCGGAAAATATAAACATTCACAAGGAGCTTTCGCTGGACGAGCTGCATGGATTGATGGATAACCCATTTCATCGGATTGCCCTTGCACTTGACTATAGCAATAAGGACCGACAGGTGATACAATACGCGTTGCAATTTGCAAAGCCCTATACTGAATTTATCCTGATACATATTGTTGAAAGCGCCTCGGCTAAGTTAATTGGAGAGGAAAGTGAAGATTATGAAACAAGAAAGGATAAACAGATGCTGGACCAGTATGTTGAGTTTTTCAGCCAGAAAAACTATAAGGCACAACCGATACTTGGATACAGGAACAGAACAAAGGAAATTGCAAAACTTGTGAAAGAAACAAATGCCGACCTGCTCATCGTGGGAAGTCATGGACATACTGGTGTAAAAGATTTTGTATTAGGAGAAACAATTAACCGTGTGAGACATCTTATAAGCATTCCGGTTTTTATTGCAAAATGATGTTTGTTTGCTGACAAGATTTGGTAGTATATTAGTCTTGTTCATTGCAGTTTATGAGTAAGAACAAGAAAACAACAGCTACGGTTGCAGCACCGTCCAACACTGCTGAATTCACCATAAAATACCCTTTGCTTTGGTTGATACTAAGCGTTATTATCGTGTACGCGGGCAGCCTGAATTTCGGTCTTACCGAGCTGGACGACAGTATTTTTATCCGTGAACTTCATTCTTTCAATGAAGATATTTCAAATCTTTTTGTTGCCTTTCAACGAGGAGTTTTTGATCCTACTAACGACACTTACTACCGTCCGCTCTTTCTGGATTCAATAATATTAAACTACCAGGTAAGTGAGCAGAATGCAGTGGGTTATCATTTTGTAAACCTTTTGCTACACCTTGCCAGTGTTTTACTGCTGTTTCAGCTCTTTAAGAAGATAGGATTAAAGGAAACAACCGCTTTCCTTCTCACATTGCTGTTTGCCATTCATCCCGTACTCTCACAGGCAATTGCATGGATTCCCGGCAGGAACGACACTTTACTTGCCATGTTTGTATTGCCTTTCCTGCTTTTTGCTATTGACTATACGAAAAACGGAAAAGGTTCTTCACTCGTATTGTCTTCACTTTTTCTTTTGGCAGCCGCCTTCACGAAAGAAACAGGAGTTTTTGCTCCGGGTGCAGCATTTATTATCCTTGTTTTCATGCTGCAGCAGAACTGGAAAGGAAAAAGAATGTTATTGCAGTATGCTATATGGATTGGAATGGTTGGCATCTATCTTGTCGCCAGATCTCAGGCTACACTAAAGGCACAAGTAATTGTGCCTTCGCAAATGCTTCATGATTTTTTCTTTCGGTTGCCTCTGCTCGTTCAGTACCTGGGCAAAATACTTTTTCCATTCAACTTAAGTGTGTTTCCTATTCAGCAGGACACATCCTATTGGTTTGGCATTGCTGCCGTTTTGGCCTTGATCATTAGTATTATTGCGGCAAAAGAGAAAAGCGTAAGGGTAATGATTGGCGGCTTTCTCATTTTCCTGGTGTTCCTGCTGCCGGTACTATTTGTACCGAATACTATAAATGAGCAAACATTTGAGCACCGCCTGTACTTACCCATTATCGGTATGCTATTAGTGCTCTCGCAAACCGCATTGTTTAAGAATCGTCTTACTGATAAAACAACCGCTTCAATAGTCATAGGCATCGCCATCATTTTCGCCGCCATAAATCTTATCCACCAGCAGAAGTTCAAAGATCCACTTACTTTTTGGGAACAGGCGGCCGAAACTTCCCCTCATTCCGCTTATGCGCTAATGATGTATGGTGCACGTATACAAGACAAGCAGGAAGGGTACGCACTGATGCGTCGGGCTTATGCCTTGAATCCGGATGAGAAGTATCTCAACTATTACTACGGTGTAATGCTGCAAAATGAAGACTCGCTGGCTGAATCGGAAAAACACTTTTTAAAAGAGCAGAAGATATCTGACTACTTTGAATGCGATTTTTATCTGGCCCAAATAGATTTCCATAGAAAAGACCTGAACGGCGCTCAGAAGCATCTTGAAAGATATCTGACACGCGACTCGCTCAACGGACCGGCAAATAATAACCTGTTGCTACTTTATCTGCAAACCCGACAAAAGCGACAAGCGTCAGGGCAGATCCAGGCAATGCAGCATCGTGGCATTATGGTTCCCCAGGGCATTATACAGCAAGTGCAGGCCCTACCATAAAAAAAGAAATATCAACGTTTAATATTATGCAATGGACATTTTCCTAATTTTACCAAAACTTAGTACAGATGAAAAGAACATTTACTTCTCTTGCCCTGTTACTTTCAGCCATTTCGCTGCAGGCACAAATCACTATTGACCAAAGCAGCTACAGCAACTGGTCGCCGGGTCATGATACTCTTCGCTCCATCCAGGCTCCAGTTTCATTAAGCTATGGAAGTAACCAGATGTGGGATCTTTCTGCCGCAAATTATGCCAATGGCTTCGGCACACAGTCGTATGCCTCCGGGACAAATGCTCAGTTTCCACTTGCTACTTTTACAGTTAACGCCTTTTACAGCTTTTCTGGTGCTGCTTACGATGTCAACGCTTGGCAGGGAGTCACTCCAAATGGCTTACTAAGACTAGGCGAAACAATCGCACATCAAAATCTCAGCCTTACGGCCCTTACCGGAGGTACCAATGACAGTTTGGTATTTCCTGCGCAAACAGTTGTTTATTCCTCAACTGACACGGTTCTTCCTTTTCCTCTTACGGATGGCCGCACATGGACTTCCACTTACCGGACTGCAACAGATTTTAATGCATCAATATCTATGCTTTTCCTGAACAATGCGCCCGGACAAAGAGTAAGCTATTTTACCAGTACTGATAGTGTAAAAGGCTGGGGAAAAATGAAGGTGAAAATGGAGAACGGGATGGGTAGCACTTATATGGATGTATTGCAGGTGAAAACGCACGTTCAGGCTATTGATAGCTTTTACTTAAATGGTGTGGCTGTTCCAAATCTTCAACTTCAGGCTTTGGGTCTTTCTCAGGGAATGGAAAGCTATAGCTATTATGTACGCTATTACAGAGCCGGTGAGATAACGCCAGTGGTACAAATGTCTTTCCCTGATCAAAGCTATACAACTCCCGATGAGGCTCTTGTAATGACTAACCGGTTAAGCGATCCAACCGGAATTGAGATTATCACTCCGGGAGGTATTAGCGTTTATCCAAATCCAGTAAACAATGGTGTGATTTATGCGGATCTTTTAGATAACCCCACAGGCAATTGGCGGTACGAACTGGCAAATACATTAGGCCAGAAAGTAGCAGCAGCACCATTAAACGTTAAAGGAACACAGGCACAAATCATATTAAATGAAACTGCAACTCCGGGAATGTACTACCTGTCGCTTTATCAGAATGATAAAAAGCAAACGGTAAAAGCCCTGATGATCAAATAAAAAATCTTACTGTATGCGAAAAAGGCGGCCAAGGCCGCCTTTTTTATTTGGTGTTCTTTTTGAGAATCGGCCTAATTTTACTTTCTTAACGCAAAGATTGGACAATGGCTATTTTCTCCCGTTTAGGCAAATACACGAACTTCGGATTATTATTGATGCGTGTTGGATTGGGCGCAATGATGATTGCTCACGGCTATCCCAAGCTGATGGGCGGACCAGAAATGTGGACTAAAATAGGCGGTGCTATGCATAATATGGGCATAACTGTTTACCCTACTTTCTGGGGACTAATGGCTGGTCTTGCTGAAAGTGCAGGAGGATTATTGCTGATTCTTGGTTTGGCTTTTCGCCCTGCTTGTCTTTTCCTGTTATTCACTATGTGTGTTGCGGCTACCAAGCACTATTACAATGGCGACACCTTGCTTACCGCGTCTCATGCTATAGAGCTGGGGTTTGTTTTCCTTGGACTGTTCTTTATAGGCCCCGGAAGATATTCTGTTGATAAAAGCTGATCATTTCAATACGCCATACAAACTACCGCCTTTATTAAACAGTCGGTCTATTTTCCTTTCCACAGATGGGTCTTTTTCCAGAGGAGGAGCATGATGTGGCTTAATACGTGCATCTATTATCAACGGCCCTGTGCAGCCCCAATGCTTGAACCGGGTGAAGCTGTTGATGCCATAAACATCGTGAGAAGGATTGCTACGGGTGAAGGTGACCCACAGAAAGTTGTTGAATGCTTCACTAACAAAGCCACTATCATCGCAAAGAACTAAAAGCGGCAAATCTGTCAACTCAACTCCCCTATCCTTAAGCTGTTCATCCAGCAACTGCATCTGCTGCTGAGCCGCTTCGTAATTACTGAATTTACTTCCTTCCAAAGCAACAACGCCCGGCATCACCAGCTTAGGATTTTGAAATCCTTTCAAGTCTTGGACGCATATCGGCACTTCTGTAGACAGTTCTCTTTTTACTGATCCGCAGGCCGCAACAATCATTTTGCTGCCCCTGTTCAACCCTGCCCCACTGTAATCAAGCGTATCAATGGTTGTGTTCGTTTGAAAATGAAGATCAGTTTGCCAGTCCACCCGCTGTAGTACAAATTGAAAATAATTAGCAATATTATGAGTGGAGAGCCGGTTTTGTTCATCAGCAGCAATGAAAAGAAACTTTGCAAGGCTTAGCTGTCCACTGCCCAGGATGTGGTTGGCAATAGTCAGGAGTTCGGCAGGTTTTCGGGAAGATGAATAAGGCGTATAGCGCTCACTTCCTACTGCCAGCAACAGTGGATGTACACCCGCAGCGTCTACTGCATTTATCTCCTTCAAACCTGGAATCTCATCCCGAATGGCATCGCCTGTCAACTCATGAATCAAAGCGCCAAAGCTGGAATCTTCCTGTGGTGGGCGACCAACGACGGTAAAAGGCCAGATCGCGTTTTTTCTTGCATACACCTGCTCCACTTTCATTACCGGAAAATCGTGTTGCAAACTATAGTAACCTAGATGATCTCCAAACGGTCCTTCCGGCTTTACCTGATTGCTCTCTATGGTTCCAGTTATCACAAAATCTGCGTCTGTACTGATGCAAAACCCATTTTCATAAGTATACCGGAATCTCCGTCCACCCAGCAAACCCGCAAATACCGCCTCGCTTAATCCTTCCGGCAACGGCATTACTGCAGCAAGAGTATGTGAAGGCGGACCGCCTACAAATATGCTCACCTTCAGAGGCTCACCTTTAGCTATCGCTTTAGTCTGGTGCACGCCAATACCTCTATGTATCTGATAGTGTAAGCCTATTTCTTTATTAAGGAGATAATCGTTTCCACTCAGTTGTATCCGATACATCCCGAGGTTTGCATTCATGATGCCCGGCCTCTCAGGGTCTTCGGTATATACCTGCGGAAGCGTAACAAAAGCACCGCCGTCCATTGACCAATGCTTAATAAGTGGCAAATCCTGAATTTTAATAGAAGTTTGCAGAGCGGGCTTGGTTGCAGGATTCTTTAAGGGTAGCGCATTCATTGCCGCCAGCCCATTCTCTATATTTTGGAAAGGATGTCTTAGTGCTTGTATTGGATTCTTTCTTAGTGCAATCAACTGCTGCACTTTTTGGAAGGTATCCCGGAAAATAAATCTGCTCCTTTCGTGTGTGCCAAAAATATTGGAAGCAGCACGGTACGGAGTTCCTTTTACATTTTCAAACAAAACCGCAGGCCCGTTCGCTTCCTGCAATCGCAGATGAACCGCAGCCATTTCCAGATTTGGATCTACTTCTTCCCTGACGCGTACGAGATGTCCATGCTTTTCCAGATCTAAAAGGCATTCTTCCAGGCTTTTGTAAGGCATAAGTGCTTACCGTTTCTTTGGCATCGCAAAGTAACAACAACTCATGTATTGAGTTTCTATTCCTAAGCACTTTTTGCTATGTTATAATTATTGCTTTGTAATGGAACTGTTTTTCCGGAAGATTTAGCCGGCGCTAAAGCCATATTAATGGCCTCAAGAATGTTGTCGCTAATAATGTAACGCCGCTCTTTCAGCTCTGTTCGTTTTCTATTAACAAGATATACATCATCTTCACTTAATGTATAAATAACGGGAAGACAGGCGTACACAATATTGTCCAGCAAGTTGTGATAAACGTCAGTAGTAGAACTGGTTGGTAACTGTGGGTTGATAAAGGCAATATCAGGTTTTACCTCTTCTACCAGTTCGTTTATCAAAGACAAGTTATCGCATACATGTACACGAAAGCCATTTTCCCGTAGTAGCGTCGCATCCGCCTGCATAAAGCTCAGATCATCGCCCATCATTAATATCCTCAGATTCATAACATCAATTTTTAAAGGCTCTTCATATATAATGATAGTTTAAAAAACGTGCCATGCTGGCGTCATACCGCAACTCCATTATTCTCAATGCAATACGCTTTTAACTTCACCGTCCGATAATACTTAGCAGGCGTCCTGAACGCTTTCAGTATGCTGACAATTGATAATGGCAATCTGCAAACACAGTTTAGAAACGCTACGACTTTACAAACGCAACCAAATAAAAAAAGCTGTACCATTTTCATGATACAGCCGTATATATGTCGAGAGAGTATTTAGCGTGTTGTGGCAACCAGACTTCCCAGGTGGTTCACTGCTTCTTTGCAATCATTTAGCCGCAACTGGGCTGTTAAGAGCACCTGCTGCGTTATTTCCTTTTCTACGTCAAAAAAGTACTTCATCATAAAAACCAATGCCGGCGTAAAAAACTTCTGTGTCATAACCTTACTATTAATAACTAAATCAGTCTATTAAACCTGTCTCTGCTCCATGTGAAAAAGACTGTGCCAGCCTGGCATTTAGAAGAAAGAAATTCCGAAAATATTGGAGACGGGTAAATTGAACTTCAATAAAAATATTGATACATCTGGCTCCGTATGCTATGAAGTGCAAAACGTGGAGTGAACTTGTTCTTTTTGATGAATAAGTCTAGTATACTCCCTGGCTTTTCAACACATTTATTATCATCTTTCGCAATGTCAGCAACCGGCCCAGCATAACGCCTGCAGAAATACAGATAATAAAGGAAGATAACTGATGGCCGGCAAACCAATGTCCGAATAATGCCTTTCGGAAAACAGCAAACAGGATGTAGCAGATAAGAATGATAACTCCAAATGCATCCATTTTAGAGATCGCCTGCCCCGTCTCTTCATGCCAGACTACATTATAAATGCGTCCTATAAATAATCCAATGCCTATCCCTCCCACAACAGCGGCCAAAGCAATAGTGGCCTTTAGATCGTCCACAGCAATATGATATATACCGAGGCCACACATTATAAGGAATATGAGCGCAAAAATGCGTAATCTCATTATGAGCTTCTTATTAACGTATTTCCTTCGGTCAGATTTTACAGAATGTCTCAAATGGAATTAATTATTGCGCTGCTCTACATTTCTTATTAAAACGTCATTGTTTCAAAAAGCTTGCCGCGAATGCTGCCTTGTATATGAGTGCGATCACCAGTGTCCGGGTTTTGCCAAGCTACCATTGCTCCTTTGCTCTGTTACATTACAGCTCTTCGTTTTTTTGTAGCTTCGCGCGCAATTACATCATACAAACTACCTCGGAATATGACACCTCAGAAGATAAAGATGGGCGCAGATGGCCAACTTCAGGTTCCTGATTACCCCATTATTCCTTTCATAGAAGGCGACGGCATCGGTCCTGATGTATGGCGCGCTTCGAAAGCCGTGCTGGATGCCGCCGTGGAGAAATGCTATAGCGGTAAACGAAGGATAGAATGGACAGAAATGCTGGCCGGTGAAAAGGCTTTTAACCAGACCGGCGAATGGCTGCCTAAAGAAACTCTTGATAAAGCTGCAGAATACATCGTCTCCATAAAAGGACCTTTGACCACACCTGTGGGTGGCGGTATTCGCTCGCTTAATGTTGCGCTACGCCAGACACTTGACCTTTATGTTTGTCTTCGCCCTGTGCATTGGTTTCCCGGCGTGCCTTCTCCGGTAAAGCATCCTGAGAATGTAGATATGGTTATTTTCAGGGAGAATACAGAAGATATATATGCGGGAATCGAATTCCAATATGGCACTCCTGAAGCAAAAAAGCTGTATCAATTGCTGGAGGAGTTAGGAGTAGCTGGTAAAGTGCGGTTCCCGGAAACCTCTGCTTTTGGCATCAAACCTGTATCTAAGGAAGGATCCGAACGATTGATCCGCGCCTCCATAAAGTATGCAATCAGCAATCACCGTAGCTCTGTAACACTGGTTCATAAGGGCAACATTATGAAGTTTACTGAAGGCGGCTTCAAAACCTGGGGCTATGAGCTCGCAGAAAGGGAGTTTGCAGACCTGACTTATACCTGGGGACAGTGGGAAAGAACCAAAAAGGAACAAGGCGATGATGCTGCCAATGCTGAAATGAAACAAGCACAGGCAAGTGGCAAGATCATCATTAAAGATGTGATTGCCGACAACTTCCTGCAGCAGATATTGCTTGCTCCGAAGGATTATTCCGTAGTAGCTACGCTAAACCTAAATGGCGACTACATCTCTGATGCGCTCGCAGCGGCTGTTGGCGGCATCGGTATCGCACCGGGGGCCAACATCAATTACATGACAGGTTACGCAGTCTTTGAGGCCACCCACGGCACAGCTCCCCGCTTCGCCAATACAGATACTATGAATCCATCTTCGTTGCTGCTAAGCGGCGTGATGATGCTGGAATATCTCGGCTGGACAGAGGCTGCGAACTGCATAACCGAAGCTTTGAAAACAACCATCATGCGC
>DATJDP010000206.1:0-21116 GCA_035497355.1 Flavipsychrobacter sp. | reverse complement strand
GCTGTCACACATGGTATATGGATGTGTGCTGGGCATGTTCTATAGCTAACTTCACCTGCAAAGGCCATGTTACCCTTTAGCCCGTTGTCATAGCCCCAACAAAATCAAATCCTCAACCTATCTTTGGGCCTGTATTTCGTTTCCGCATGTCAGATAATAATCGTTATAACCTCCGTGGTGTCTCCGCACAAAAAGAGGATGTGCATAAAGCTGTTGCCCGGCTCGACAAAGGACTTTTCCCTAATGCCTTCTGCAAAATCTACCCGGATTATTGGGGTGGTGATGAGGCTTATTGCAACCTGATGCATGCAGACGGTGCAGGTACAAAGTCCATCCTCGCCTACTTATACTGGAAAGAAACAGGGGATATAAGCGTTTGGAAAGGCATAGCGATTGATGCGATCGTGATGAATATCGATGACCTGCTTTGCGTAGGCGCAACAGGGCCTTTCACCTACTCATCCACTATTGGAAGAAACAAAAATCTAATCCCCGGAGAAGTAATATCAGAAATTATTAATGGAAGTCAGTCGTATTTCGACAGGCTGAAGGAGTATGGCATCGACGTACACTTCATGGGTGGCGAAACGGCTGATGTTGGCGATGTAGTGCGAACTGTAATTGTAGACGGTACTATGGCTTGCCGCATGAGGCGCGACAGACTGGTGACTACTGAGAAAATGCAACCGGGCGATGTGGTGGTTTCTCTTGCCAGCTACGGACAGGCAACCTATGAAGATGAATACAATAGCGGCATGGGCAGCAACGGCCTTACCAGCGCCCGGCATGAATTGCTACACAAGGAATATGCAAGCAAATACCCTGAAAGCGTTGACCCTAATCTTCCCGAAAGGGTGGTGTACAATGGCAACTACCGCGTTACGGATAGTACCGCCACACCGCTTGATGTGGGCAAAATGATACTCTCTCCTACCCGTACTTATGCGCCCGTTGTGCTTAAGGTATTGCAGCAGCACTTTGATAAAATACATGGTATCATCCATTGCAGTGGCGGAGGGCAAAGCAAGGTCCTTCACTACCTGCCTCAGCCACTCCGTGTCGTAAAGAACAATCTTTTGCCCGCACCACCCCTGTTTCAGATGATACAGGATTCGGCTGGTACAGACTGGAAGGAGATGTACCAGGTGTTTAATATGGGTCAGCGCCTGGAAATGTACACAGACAGAGAAACGGCTGCAGCTATTGTGGAGATTGCAAAGGGCTTTGGCATAGAGGCGCAGATCAGCGGCTATGTGGAAACTGCAATGACAAAAGAAGTGGTAATTGAATCAGCAAATGGAACATTTTCCTACAAATAGCTGGCATTTCTAATAAAAAGATCCTCTTAATAGTAATAAGAACCGAACTTTACCGTTGTTTTTAAAAACCTTCTTATGAAGTTTACAAGCGTTTTACTGAGTTTCGCTGCGCTTATCTTTGCTACCTGCGCTAACGCTCAGGATCGTCTTTACACAAAAGATGGCGGCATTCTGGAGGTAAAGATCAAGGAGGTGGGCACGAAAACGATTGTTTATAAGAAGTGGAGTAATATCGAGGGCCCGGACTTCGTAATTCCCAAAAACGATATTGAGCGGATCAAGTTTCAGAATGGTGATGAAGAGTATTACGGACGGAAAGAACCTATGCAACATGGCAGGTTGCGTGATAACGTCTACGACGGTGCGGTCTATGGTAAAAACATCCTCAGTTTCTCACCAGTACATATGACCAATACCAGCCCGGTAGGTTTCGGCATTTCCTACGAGCGGGTGCTGGATAAAAACACTATTCTCAGCTTTTATTTTCCTGTAGCCTATTCCTTTAAAACAAACAATAGCAGCTATAGCAGCAGTACCGGCAAGTACGACAAGGATAAGAGTAGCATGCTATGGCTTTATCCTTCACTGAAGATATACCCAACGGGCAGCACTGGCATCGTACGGTACTCGGTAGGTCCGATGTTTGCGATAGGAACAGGCAACCGCAGCTACCACCGCGATGTTTATGATCCCATCACCGGCCTTTCTAACTACCAGAAAGTGTCTGAAGATCTTTTTGTCCTTGGCTTACTGGTTAACAACTCGCTGAACATCCAGCCCACCCCCAAAATACATTTGGGGCTTGAACTGGGCATTGGTATTCCGTACTACAGTAATGAGGGCGACAAAGGCACCTACTATTACGATAACACCTACAGCGATGAACCGATTGTACAGTTCAACTTCAACATTGGCTACCGGTTTTAGCCCTAATACCATTCAGTAAATCTATTATGGGTTCAAACGAACGCCCGGGACCCCAACGCATAGAGTGATTTTAGAAACTATTGCTCTGAGCAACATAGATTAATTCAGTCTTTAGTCCATGTAGTTGTTCTGCCGATCAAAGAAACACCTATATATCCTCTTACACTCAGTTTATTGCCTTTTTGGCGGATGATGCAACTATAAGTCTTCCCATTCTTCGGATCATAAATGGTGCCGTCCTCATACTCATTGTCACCATCCTTTTCAAACCCTTTCAAAATCATTAACCCCAAAATAGGACGGTCTCTTTTTGCAGCATCCGGATTATTGTCATCCACCTTCGGCTTGCCGTTTTTCAGCGGTTCCTTTAGCCACACAATTTTCCCATAGAACTTATTGTCCTTCGCCATAAACACCTGGATCTTTGCTGTCTTCTCTTCATTGTACCATACGGCCTCTATCGGCTCCTGCGCATAGATCAGCAACCTGGAAAAAAGCAATACAGTTACGGTCAGGATTGTCTTCAACATAATAAGAAATTGCTTTTAATTACCTGATATTTACTTCGCCGCAGCTACAGAACCGATACCACTAGTTTTTGACTTCACATTTGGAGTTCCTTTGTATTCTACACTTCCTGCTCCACTTACCGAAGCATCGAGCGTTTTACTAGCGAAAACCTGGATATCGCCAGTACCAGAAACAGTTGCTGTTACATTTTCTGCCTGCACATTGAAGGCACTGACGTCTCCTGCTCCCGACACCTTGTAAGTCGCATTGGTGGCGGTACCTGAGTTAATCTTTACATCCCCGGCACCTGATATCACTGCTGTCAGTTGTTGCACATTTACTTTATTCACATCTACATCTCCCATGCCGGTAATCTCCAGATTCAAATCACCACCATTTATTTCACCGTCAACAGTTGCATCTGCAGCGCCATGAATAGCCAGTTCATCCAAAGAACCTACGGTGATGTTGGCTTCAATGTCTTTATCTGTATTGAAGTTGATAGAATGTTTGCCTTTAATATGCAAGGTGTTTCCTTCAACCGTTGTAGTAAGCTCATCAAGAAGATTTTTGTATCCAGACAATGTAACGGATAGCGTTGCGCCCGGCTGAACGTGTATTTTCGCATTAACGGATGAGCCGATATCAATACGGGAAACATTGCCGGATACGTTTGGAGTAACTGTAGTTACTTCTCCGCTTCCGTTTACTACCCTTCTGCCGCAGGAAGTAAAGAGGATAACCATAGCAAAGCCGATGAATGCGGCAGAGACAACCGGCAGCCTGTTTCGGAAGGTGTTTGTGTTTTTCAGTTGGGAGAATGTTTGAGAAGAAGCCATAACGAATGATCTTTTATTTGATACCACAAATGTAGCGGAACGCAGAAGTTGAAAAACATTTAATAGGTAACAAAAAACTTTTGGTCGGTGAAGCCGGGGAAATAGTCGGTAGGGATTAGGAAAGATACAAATATTTTGGCGCTAACTCAATGGCTATCATCACCGGCAACTATGGGAGGGATATCACAGGAATGGTGAGCAGTGGAAAACTGCAGTGGCAAAAACCCTTTAAACAAATAAGAAGGGGAGCTATTGAGAGGTATTACGGGCTACTTTTCTACCCTGTTCTTTCTCCACCAGATGAGGCCAAGCGTACCGATAATAGTGAGCGGAAAGGCTGCGAGGTAAAGAATGCCACTGTTCATCCCCTTTGCAGATTTATCGTCAAGCTGCGAAGCCGTTTTGGTACATACTACACATCCTTGCGCTGACAGCTTCACGGAAGGCAACATTAGCAGCAGAAAAACCACTATCCAAATCGCTCTTTTCATACTGTAAAGTTAGAGGTTTTAGGTATAATACGGAGAAATAAGCAGGTAAACCAATACTCCGGTTATGCTCACATACAGCCAGAGGGGAAACGTATAGCGTGCCAGCTTCTTATGCTTTGCAAAATCGCCGGTTAGCGCCCGATAAGCGGTAAACAAAATAAAAGGCAGGATAATGGCTGCCAGCAGGATATGAGTGATCAAAATGAAAAAGTAGAAATAGCGAATGGTCCCTTCTCCTCCAAACTTCGTATCCCCTGCAAATAAGTGGTGCGCAATATAGGAAACGAGAAACAGCATAGAGAGCACGATGGCCGTATACATTAGATTCCGATGAGCCAGGTATTGCTTCCTGCGTACCGCCACAAAAGCGGAGATCAGCAAAATGGAAACAGTAGTATTAATGCAGGCATTGATCTTGGCAAACAGGTGTGGATTAAACCCAAGATCTACATCCAGCTTTACCCTCGACAATACGACAATTGCCGCGAATACCACAAAGGAAACGACGAGAATCAGCAGCCGTGCGGCTTTATCATTCTTTTTAATTACCGCAGGAAGCATGGCTTTACTTTTAAAAGTGGTGTGACGGCCTTTTATTTCTTAGTTCCTTTTTCTAATACCAGTTTTACAACATCCTCAGCGCATTTGTTGACGGCAGCAGTATCCAGTCCGTCATAGTAGCCGCGGACATGGCGTGCCCGATCCAACACGACGATCTTCTGGGTATGGATAAAATCTTCGGCACCACCAGTGGTAGGCTGCACCGCTAAAGCGAGCTCATTTCTGGCATAGTTGTAAATACTATCGCGGTTGCCGGTGAGGAACCACCATTTGTCATGGTCGACATTATAACGATCTGCATAAGCACGCAACACTTCAAAAGAATCGTGAGCGGGATCGACAGTTATGGAAACAAGCTGTATTTCCTTACCTATTTCAAATTCCTTCTTCGGGTCCTTTCTAAAGGCTTGCTGCAAAAGATGCATATTGCCGGTTAGTTTCGGACAAACTGAGGGGCAACGCGCAAAGAAGAAATTGACAACTATGATCTTGTCCTTCAAATCCTTGTTCAGAGAGACCTTGCGACCCAACTGATTGGTTAGCTGAATGTCGCCGACATGATGATAAAGCGTATCATATTTTACTTTACCGTCTACAGTCACGGTATCTACGCCATCTTTAAGGTAGTAGCCGGGCATCTCCAGCTTATCTTTCTTGCCCACTTTCGCGAGCACAAAAAAAGATAGCGGTACCAAAAGAGCTACCGCTATCGCTATTATAACTTTAAAAAAGATATTTTTCTTTGCCGAGGTGTTATTTGTCATTTAGAATACTTTCTGTCCCCCTTCATTAGCGCACAGCTTCAATACGTGTGTTATCGTTCGTTGGTGATGTCTGGTTCATATGCAGCCAGAAGCCACCATCTGCAAGGAATGCAATGATAAACCAGATAAATAATACCAGAGGGATCATGATGGTAATCAGGAAATTCCTCAATTCGTCGCCAAGGTGCATGAATATCGCAACAATGTAACCGGCCTTCAGCAGGGTAAGAGTAAGGAAGAAAAACGCAACCAATCCTTCAGGCATGTGGTGACTGAAGAACATACCAAGAATTACCTCAATAACAGTGACTACCAGCAATATCCAAAACACTTTCCATATGCGCCCGATTTGCTTTTTGCTATCAGCAGATTTCACGTCATGCCCATAGTGATGGTTCATGACGCCCGAATACAGCTTCGACTGGTCGCCCTCGTAGTAGTGCTGTACGTTGCCTTCGTTATGTGAATTATTTGACATTATTCAATGAGTTTTGATTGTTCAGTTTAAGTGGATTAGAGCAGATAAAAACAGGTAAATACGAATACCCATACAAGATCTACAAAGTGCCAGTAAAGACCGATCTTTTCTACCATCTCGTAGTGGCCCCTGCGCTCGTAAGTTCCGTTGACGGAGTTGATAAGCGCAATAGACAAAAGTACTACTCCACTGAATACGTGGGCACCATGGAAACCGGTAATGGTAAAGAAGTAGTTGAAGAAGTCGTGTGTGGACTGATAGCCGCCACCTGCTGCAAACGCCGGGTTACCAATCCGTTTAGCGTTAAAGAAATGCTCTATAGCGCCCATTCCCTGAGAAGGATCTGTAAAAGAACCCCACCAGCCGCCTTCAACATGAAGGTGTGTCCATTCCCATGCCTGGCAACTCAAAAAGCAGATACCGCCGATAATAGTGAGGAGAAGCCATTTAATAACACCCTGACGATCGCCATAGTGACCAGCATGTACTGCAAGTACCATGGTAACGGAAGACATGATGAGGATAAAAGTCATCAGACTCACAAACAATAAAGGAAGGTTTGCATGGCCCATAAAAGGGAAAGTGGAAAACACTTTGTTAGGGTCTGGCCATACGGCACTAAAGAAACGTGTGGTTCCGTAAGAGATCAAAAACGCTCCGAATGTAAAAGCATCCGAAAGAAGGAAAAACCACATCATCATCTTACCATAGCTCACATTGAAAGGCGAACGCCCTCCACCCCATAATTTAGTCTCGGCTGTTGTAGCTGTAGCTTGTGCCATTATGTTATTTTAGGTTACTAAACTTGTGAATCAGGCTGCGAATTTCTAAAACATTTTATTGATTTGCCAGAAAGAACACAAATAAATATATCCACAATACATCAACAAAGTGCCAATAGCTGGCAACAATTTCGAGTCCGGTGGCACTATATACTTTAACTCTCTTTCTATAAGCCCTGAAAAAAACGATGGTCAGGGCCACTATTCCGCCAATTATATGCAATAAGTGTACACCCGCAATCACGAATAAAAAGGACTCCGCCGGATTACCGGGAATTGTAACCGGAGACATTCTTCCGGTTGCCTCACCGTTCAGTATTACCTGCTGCGGCTGAGTGTACAGATCATAAAAACCAATGAATTGAAAAACGCCAAACAATACGCCCAGCACTAATGTTGTCGTGATGAGCATCTTGTATTTGGGAATTTCGCGGCGTTTAAAAGCGCGAACTCCCAGCGCGGCAGTAACGCTACTCATGAGAATAATAACAGTAGAAACCCAGAAAATGTCCGGTAAATGATAGCTCCTCCAGTTGCCTCCCGCCTCCTTTACCACATAAGCACTGGTAAGGCCTGCAAACATCATGGCAATGCTGCCCATAGCAAGCCAAAGCGCAAACTTATGAGGGTGTATTTTATTTCTCTGATCCGTAGTTGGCATGACACCTTCCATCTTTTTATTTTTTATAGCTTATCAAACAACAATGCGAGCAACACAGTGGGCAGATATATAAAGGAAGAGAACATTACTCTCTTTGCAGACTTAAAGTCGTTATGCCGATAAAAAGAAACGGCAGCGATAAAATAGAAAGCACCCGCGGCTACACAAATCCACATGCCGATATTACCGGACATGCCGATCACCCGCGGTACTACGGCTATGGGTACTAACACAATACTGTAAAACATGCACTGCAATGCCGTGAACTTTGAACCTCTCTCCTGCGACGGCAACATGCTGATACCGGCTTTTTGATACTCATCATAGCCCACCCAGCCAATAGCCCAGTAGTGCGGAAATTGCCAGAAAAACTGGATCAGGAATAGTATCCATCCGCCCATACCCATACTACCAGTTGCGGCAACCCATCCAAGCAGCGGTGGCAATGCGCCTGGAATGGCACCTATCAACACAGCTATAGGGTGCACCCTTTTCATGGGCGTGTAGGCAAAAGCATAAAGCAAAAGGGAGATAAAGCTCAGAATGCCCGTGAGGAGATTGAACTCATAAGCTAGTAATAAGGATCCGCAAACACCGGAAAACGCTGCGAAAATCCATGCTTCGGTAGTGCTAAGCCTTCCGTCAGGTATCGGGCGATACATCGTACGCTTCATATGTGCATCTCCTTCGCGTTCAATGATCTGATTGATAGTGTTCGCTCCTCCGGTAACAAGGATTCCGCCAATAAAGAGGGTAATTACCTCTTTCCAGGCAAACACTATATTCGGCGCCAGCAGATAGCCAATTACACTGCTGAATACCACCATGAAACTAAGATTCGGCTTCAGCAACTGCATGTAGTCTCTAAAGCGTGCAGTAAGCAGGAGATGCCATTTAGCTTTGATCGGTTGTTCGGGCAACATTATTTCTAAGTGAGCATTGAGAAAATCAAGCGCAAAGGTAGGAAACGAAGCGTTTTTGCGCACAGAAAGTTTTCACATCTGTTCCTATCCTCGTGGTCCGCTAACCTGAATACCGCGGAAAAACGTTTAATAAGTTCGACACCACTATCTGATTTTGGACAAATATTAAGTGCTTTTGTACTCCTTTTGCCGTCTATATTATGAAATTTCCTCAGAAATACGGCCCCGAAAACCGATTTAATAAGACATTGTTTCAACCTCTGTTTACTTGCTCTCAACCTCATTGTACTTTCTTTCAATCTCTATGTTAAAAGACTCCTGCGACTATTTAAAGGATTCCATCAACTGTTCGACGAAATAAAACACTTATTCAACAGAAGTTTTTCAATATTGAACTGAAGTAATCTAAATAGACACAGAACTAACCTTTGTTTAGATTTGAACAAACGAAACATTGGAAACAATTGGGAACCTTAGGCAAAGACAATTGAATAACGGGCTGAAAGAAAGTAAATTGAGGTTGAAAGAAAGTAAATTAAAGCTGAAAGAAAGTAAATTGAGTGTGAGAGAAAGTAAACTGAGTCTGAAGAAATCCTCGAAAATTGTGACGTATGGGATGGCGGAGAAGGTTCAGATGTACAGGTAACTGCTCCGGGAGAGGACAAACGAATAAATTGGATTCAAAAACCAACAAAAAAGGAGCGTTACGGCGCTCCTACAATTAACCTCTGGTTTTAATAGTGGATAGAAAACATGATTGCTGATAAATAGGAAACGAAAATACGTGCTATTTCCCTATCCTGCAATACTCAATAGTAGGTATTTTTGTATAATAATAATAGCGCAAAAACGATATTACAATTTGTTTCATTCAACACGTCCGCTTCCTCAGTAACTACTAATTGTAGCTTCGATAATTTCAAGTATTTTGCAACTTTCCAACACATAAAATAGTAACCATAGTGCAATTCACCGCCCGCCAAATCGCTGATATTCTAAAGGGAGAAATAATTGGCAATCCCGATGTAAAGATCAATAAACTTTCAAAAATTGAGGAAGGTACTCCGGGGTCAATTTCCTTTCTTGCAAACCCACTGTACACTCAATATATCTATAACACTCAGGCTTCGATAGTGATTATCGGTGCGCAATTTGAACTTACAGAACCTGTCAGTTGCACCTTAATACGTGTGCCGAGTGCTGACATCGCATTTCAGCAGTTGCTCGAAATGTACAATCAGGTGAAGCTGAATAAAACTGGTATTTCCAAACTGGCACATATTTCTGAAAGCGCTGTTGTGGGAGATAATTGCTACGCTGGTGAATTCGCCTTTATTGGTGAAAATGCGACCATTGGCAAAAATGTAAAAATCTATCCACAGGTTTATATCGGCGACAATGCCGTAATCGGTGATAACACGACTCTTTTCGCGGGAGTAAAAATCTACTCGGAAACGGTGATAGGCAGCAATTGCATTATTCACTCAGGCACGGTGATAGGCAGTGATGGGTTCCGGTTTAACCCTGAGAACGACAACAAAAAAGTACCACAGATAGGGAACGTATTGATTGAGGACGATGTGGAAATTGGTGCTAATTGTGCAATAGATCGCGCTACGCTGGGCTCCACAATTCTTAGGAAAGGCGTAAAGTTTGATAATCTTATCCATATAGCGCACAATGTAGAGGTGGGCGAAAACACCTATATCGCCGCTCATGGGGTTATTGCAGGCTCTACAAAGGTGGGTAAGAACTGCATGTTCAGCGGACAGGTAGGTATAGTAGGCCATCTGAAGATAGCCGACAATACCATTATCACCGCACAATCAGGTATCTCAAAAAGCATCACAAAACCTGGAGAAGTATTTATGGGTTCCCCGGCTTTCGATGCTAACAAGTATCGCAAAGCATATATTCATTTTCGTAACCTCGACGCTCTGGCAATAAGGGTAAGTAAGCTGGAGCAGATCAACCAACAAAAGGAACAGACAAGTAAAAATTAATTTACTTCTGATCTTCTATTTCGTCAAGGCTTATCATCCGGTTGTGTTCGGGGTCCCAAAGCTTTAGGCGAAGGCATGCTGCGATCTCTTTAGGGTTCAGTGTTGTCACTTTAGGCCGTTGCAATTCAGGAAAATAATCCATAACCTCCGGCAAACGATAGAATGGAATTTTGGCATTGAGGTGATGGATATGATGATAGCCGATATTTGCCGTCACCCAGTTCAGGAACGGTGGTAGCTTCATAAAGCTCGATGACTCAAGCGCAGCTTTTGTATAATTCCAATCTCTATTATTTCTGAAAACGACTCCCGGAAAATTGTGCTGAGCATAAAAAAGATAAGCACCAAGCATGTGGGAGAGGAAAAACGGTAGAAAAAACGTGGCAAACCATTGAAACCATCCGAAGTCCACGAAAAGGTAAACAGCAGCGGCGACATGTAATATAACGATCACCAAAGAGTCCCAGTGTTTCCTGGGATTGTTTACAAAAGACTGGATGCACATTCCGTACAGGAACATGGTGAAATAGGAAAAAAACATGTTCAGCGGATGCCTTACGGCCAGATAGCCGAACCTTTCCATTTTGTCGGCTTCCATGAATTTTTGCCGTGTCATAATAGGATAAGACCCTATGGATGCGCTAAAAAGCTTAGAATTATGGCTGTGGTGGTGATCATGCGAGCGCTTCCAGATACTCGGCGGCGTGATCATATAGACGCCAAATATTGTAAAAATTACATTTGCAGGCTTAGACCTGTGTAATATGGTGTGATGCTGAAAATCGTGAAAAATGATAAAGAAGCGGGAAAGCATCATAGCGACTCCTACGCTAAAACATAGTTTGCCGACTGCGGCGGGCGCAGCAAATGTCCCTGCAATGCACAATACTAAAAGGGCAAATGTAGAAAGGGTATGAAACCAACTTTTCCATCTAATCTCCTTTGCAAAAGGCTTGGTTGCCAATATCAGTTCTTTCCCATCACGCATTTCGACAAAAATAGCCTCCCGATTGATTACTTCTAATAAACTTTCTGATTTTCATTGATTTTTTTGCTTTCGCCGTTCATCAACGATTGTCTTCTACTTTTTTTAAATAAAAGCTTGAATCTGTACTCCTTCCAAAAACCACATTCTGATGGCAGCTTTCGGAAGCATTTAGATAAGAGACTTAAAAGCCATACCCAAATGTGTTATTATATCACCTGCAAGCATAGACTCCATGCTTTGTTTTTCCAAAGCCAGATCTGCACTCAACCCATGCAAATATACGCCAAGCATAGCAGCCTGCACAGAAGTATAGTTTTGGACCAGCAGACCAGTAATGATACCCGTTAGTACATCTCCCGATCCACCGGAGGCAAGACCGGCATTGCCATTTGTATTGTACCAGCACTCTCCTTCCGGCGTTACTATTGCTGTATAGCGGTCTTTCAATACAATAACCACATTGTAACGCATGGCTTGTGTGCGTGCATGTTCCAGCCGCATCATGGAGTTGGCCGTTTTACCAAAGAGTCGCTCAAATTCTTTAGGATGTGGGGTAAGGATACTGTCAGGAGGAATCTTATGGAGCAGTTCATTCCTTTCGGCAATAATGTTCAAAGCGCCTGCATCTATCACCAGTGGTCGCTTATATTCATCAAGAAACGCTTCAATGGCTTCACCAGTCTTTTGGCTTTTTTCCATCCCGGGACCTATTCCTACGGCATCAGCAGTTTCCCAATTGCTGATTGTTTCTATGTAGTTGCTGCCGCTGGTCATGCACATGGCCTCGGGTGCCAGCGACTGAATGATATCATACCCACACTCAGGCACCAGGCTTTTTACCTTACCGGCGCCTGCTCTCAGCGCTCCCTGAACGCTTAAACTGATCGCTCCCATCATGCCGTAGCTTCCACCGATCAGCAGCGCAGTGCCGTAGGTTCCTTTATGAGAGAATTGCTTGCGTGGCTGATAAAGGCCGCCGACTACTTCCTTATCGATAATCTGATAATTTGTCTGCGTCGCATTTATAAACGAAGGATCAAGACCAATATCGAGCAAATGAATATTTCCTGCATACTTGCCGGTTTCGCCGTGAAGGAAGGAACGCTTGTAGAACTGGAAACTCAGTGTTTCATTAGCAGTCAGTATCGCTGCGCTTTCATATGGCAAGGTATCGGCAGGCATGCCACTCGGTATATCAATAGAAATTTTGCAGTTGTGCAATTCATTAATATGCTTCACAAAATTTGCGGTCCATCCATCCAGTGGACGGCTCAGGCCGGTACCGAAAATGGCATCAATGATGATAATATTTTCTGGTATATCTGTGATAAATGTATCGACCGCGACGCTGTCGACGAGAGAGGAGTCAAGCTGCTTAAGGCGTTCCAGATTCAGCGCGCAATCGGGAGTCATGGTCTCTGAGATCGCAAGTTGAAAAGCCTTCACACCGTAGCCTTGCTGGTGCAAAATTCTTGCGAGCGCCAGACCGTCGCCTCCGTTATTGCCAGTGCCGCACAGTACTACAAACAGTGTTTCTTTTGCAAAATGTCCCGTGATCGATTCTGCACATTTCGCTGCCGCGCGGTCCATCAACTCTGCAGAACTGATGCCGGACGCGTGTATTGTATAGGCATCGCAGGCCCTTATCTGTTCAGCGGAAAAGATTTTCATTCGTTTTTGTTTTAATAGAAGAAGCAATACTATGATTTCGAGTTGCGCTTCCTGAAGCCAAATTACAACATAGAAATTTCATTAAATTCACTATGCTGCAGAGAACAAATATGACACAATCTTTACGTTGGGGTGGTTAGTGGTAATCCATATCTTTGTTCACCTTTACACAACCTAACAAGACAATTCATTAATCGCATAAACAACATTCATGAACCAACGCATCGGTTTGTTAATCGCTTTGATTTTTTCTTTTAATATGGCAATGGGCCAAACGGGAACAATTCGGGGTTTTGTGTATGAGAAGAGTTCCGGCGAACCTATGAGCTTTGTGAATGTTGTGATCCGGGAAACAAAGGCAGGCGTACAGACAGACGTCAATGGCTATTTCTCAATTCCCAAGCTAAAACCGGGTACTTATAACATATGGAGTACAGTGCTCGGATATGATACTGCGACTGCAACAATCATAGTAACGGCAGATGATATCGCAACAAAGAAATTATTTCTTAGTCGCTCTGAGATGATGCTGAAAGGTGTGGAGGTGAGTGCACGGAAAACCGAAAGGATCAATACGGTGAATGTGGGTGTTACTACCGTCACACCAAGAGAGATCAAGCTGCTGCCGAGCGCAGGTGGCGAACCGGATATCGCGCAATACCTTCAGGTAACGCCCGGTGTTATCTTTACGGGCGATCAGGGAGGACAATTATACATTCGTGGTGGCGCACCTTCTCAAACCGGAATTTTGTTAGACGGGGTTACTATTTATAATCCTTTCCACTCAATAGGCCTTTACTCCGTATTCGAAACAGACGCGATCCGAAATGTAGAAATTCAATCGGCTGGCTTTAATGCAGACTATGGCAACCGCACAAGCGCTATTTTAGATGTGAGAACCAAAGATGGCAATAAGAACCGCCTTGCAGGAAAGCTTTCCGCTTCTCCTATTATGGTCCGTGGTATGCTGGAAGGCCCTCTTTCGAAACCAAAGAATCAGGGTGAAAGCAGCACGACGTTTTTACTCTCTCTGAAACACAGTTACCTGGAAAGCACCAGCAAATCTATATATGGTGGCTTAGGCGAACCTTTTAAAAGCGGCTTGCCTTATAGCTTTACCGATGCTTATGGTAAGATCACTTTCAGCGGAGATAACGGTAGCAAGCTTAATCTGTTCGGCTTCAATTTTGATGACAAGGCAAGAGCTTTCAACCTCGATACGCCGGGTGTCGAAACTGCAAACTTCCATTGGAATGCTACAGGCCTTGGTGCCACCTTTGTAGTTACACCTGGTAATTCTGCAGCATTAATAAGCGGTAAGGTTGCGTATTCCAAGTATAACATCAGTGCAAATGAAGTGAACCTGGGTGAAAGATCGAGTACAATTGAAGGTTTTGAGGCAGCTATCAATTTTGCCTATTTTCTTCCTAACTATAGTCAGTTGAAATGGGGGATTGAGGTAAGTGGCTTGCATACAGCCCTGGATTACCCGATCGCGGGGCTTGACGAGCCAATTTCGCTCGACAGAAGAAATACTTCCGGAGCCTTATATGCAGTATTTCGTAAGAACTTCGGCGAAAAATTTATCATCGAGCCGGGCATCCGGGCACAATACTATTCCGCTATCTCTAAATTCTCCCCCGAACCGAGGCTTGGGATGAAGTATAATATAACCAGAAATATCCGGCTGAAAGCTGCGGCTGGTCTTTACTCTCAAAACATCATCAGTACAAAATCAGATCTTGATATAGTAAACTTCTTTACAGGCTTCCTGTTGAGTCCCGACCAAACGATTAAAAACACGAAGGGAGAAGAAGTGCCCGTGAATCTGCAAACGGCTTACCATATCGCAGGAGGAATTGAGGTGGATGTGAACGACGTTGAGTTCAACCTGGAGCCCTGGTACAAAAACTTTACGAGAAACATAGAGCTGAGTCGCACGAAAAAAGAAGCAAACGCATCAGATTTCGTCGCGGGAACGGGAGAAGCCTATGGTCTTGACTTTTCTGCCAAATACACAAAGAACCGCATTTTCTTCTGGGGCGTACTTTCTTATCAGAAGGTAACCTATAGTACGCTGGTAGCGCCAACTGTCCTTGATACACCGCAGGTTCAGGATTATGCTGCGTCTTTTGACCGCCGGTTTAATATGAACCTTGTGGGCTCTTATACAGCAGGGAAGCAGAAAGATTGGGAGTTTTCGCTTCGTTACAATCTTGGCTCACCGTTCCCATTCACAAGAACACAGGGCTTCTATGAAAATCCTAACGTAGCCTCCAACGGAATTGGGACCAACTATACAGGTACAAACGGAGATCTGGGTTTCGTCTACGAGTCGCAGATCAATGGAGGGCGCCTGTCCTGGTATCATAGACTGGATCTGTCCGCCAAAAAGCGCTTTACCCTGACAGAACACAGCAACATAGAAACCACTTTAAGTGTGACTAATGTGTATGATAGAAATAATATTTTTTATCTGAGCAGAACAGACCCGGGCAACAGGGTCTATCAGTTACCTATATTCCCGAGCCTGAATGTGACGTGGAATTTTTAACGAAATAGTTTGAATGAGGTATCAGCAAAGAAACATTATCTGCAGGGTAATGGCAGGAACAGTCTTGTCGTTATGCAGCTTCCAAAGTTTTTCGCAGCAACATTTAATACAACGGCCAGAGCACAAATGGCTGCAGCTGGCAGAAGAGCAGTATAACCAGGGACATTACCGCCTGGCCGTTCAATCGGCTGAGAATTTCCTGCAACCCAAGTATGGGAATGTACCATTGGTAGCTGTTCAGGAGATTGAACGTGCTAAATATTTTCAAACCCTCGCGTCCCTCCAACTCGATAGGCCTGACGGTGAAGATTCAGCACTGATCTTTCTCGCCAAAACCAGTAACCCTGTCTATAAGCAACGCACTTCCCTGCTCCTCGCTCAGTACTACTTCAGGCATGAAGAGCTGAACAAGGCCATTCCTTATTATGAAAATGCCAACATCAGCAACCTTTCCAATCAGGAAATTGCAGACAGCAAATTCGAGCTCGCTTATGCTTATTTCAACAGCCGGAATTTTGAGAAGGCAGAACCGTTGTTTGCTTCTATTAAAGAAGTGCCAGGGAAGTATTACCTCGCCGGGAACTACTATTATGGATTGCTGGCTTATAATGAAGGTAAATATGAAGAGGCGCTTAAAAGCTTCGGTCGGATAGATAATGAAAAGCAGTACCACAATATTGTCCCTTACTACATCGCCGAGATCTATTACTTCATGGGTGAGCGCAAGAAGGCGCTGGAAGAGGCAATGCGACTGATTCGCCGCCCCGACAAACTATATTACGATAATGAATTGCACCTGCTCGCAGCACAGGTATTGTTTGAAGAGCAGCGGTATGGTGAGGCACTTCCCTATTTTGAACACTATTACGAAAATGTAGATAAGATACGAAAGGAAGAACTGTATGAAATAGGATACAGCTACTACCGGGTGAACGAATGGAAGCACGCGATCGAAAAGTTTAAGCCGCTAAGCAATACCGAAGACTCCCTCGGGCAAACAGCAATGTACCTGCTTGGCGACTGCTATCTTAAGACGGGTGACAAGAAAAGCGCAAGAAATGCTTTCGGCATTTGTTCAGATATGCCGTTCAACAAGAAACAACAGGAGGCGGCTCTCCTGCTATATGGAAAACTTTCTTATGAGATGGGGTATAACGACGTCGCCATCACGTCCTTTACCTCCCTTATCAATAACTTCCCCTCGTCTTCCTATAGAAGCGAGGCAAAAACACTGCTTTCGGACCTGCTCATCAGAACGAACAAGTATGCCGATGCATTCAACGCTTTGCAGGATGTACAGATCAGGAGTAATGACTATTGGAAAGTGGAACAGAAGGTGACCTATGGCTACGCCATGCAGCAGATCCAGAATGGTAATCTCCGGTTTGCAGATAGCCTCCTTACACTTTCACTACAGCAGCCGACAGACAGGCCTTACGAGGCTGCAGCGCTCTTCTGGCGCGGCGACATAGCGTACAAACAAAACCGACCGGAACAGGCCATCAGCTTTCTACGTTCATTCATGAGCAAAACCGACAACGGAAGTGTTACTTATCTCAGTCCGCAGGCATCCGTGGCAAACGGCTACCTGAACCTTGGCTATGCTGCAATGGAGCTTCAGGACTATGACGCTGCAAAGACCTACTTTGAACAGGCAAGAGAAAACGCTGATGGAAGCGCCTCGGTAGCTAACAATGCCTCAGCCCGGGAAGCAGACGCTGCATTTATGCAGAAAAATTATAAAGAAGCGGCCAGTCTCTATGATAAAGTTATTGCTACCAATACACCGGAGGCCGACTACGCCCGACTGCAAAAAGGCATTTTACTGGGATTGCAAGGGAAAAACAGCGATAAGATCGCCTTACTGCAACAGGTAATGAGCAAAACGCCTCCCTCCCCTTATAGCAATGATGCCCGCTACGAATTAGCATCCACCTATATAGAGGCCGATAAGTACCAGCAAGCGATCACTACTCTGCTACCACTCACCGCCGATGCTGATGCCCGCAACTATGCAGCAAAAGCGTGGATGCGGATAGGCTTTGCCCACCAGGCAATGGATCAGGATACAAAAGCCATTGAAGCCTATAAAAAGATCGTCAGCGATTTCCCTGCAAGTGAGGACCGTACAGCGGCACTCGACGCGCTGCGCAGCCTGTACATCGAAAACAACCAGCCACAAGCTTATGCCGATCTGTTGAAGACTTACAACCTTCCTTCCGCGGGTTCTGAATCGCTTGATTCTACTTACTATGCGACGGCAGAAGCACAGATAGCATCCGCCAAATGGGCGGAGGCAAAGACCGCGCTCGCCACGTATCTTGAAAAGTTCCCGAACGGGTCTTTTACCACAAAAGCACATTATTATAAGGCAGAGAGTCACTACCAGCTTAAGGAATATGAGCCTGCTTTGAATGAGTATAGCCAGGTGCTATCCATGCCATGGAACGAATTCTCTGAATCTGCGGCGAAAAGAGCAGCAGAAATCGCTTACAGAACCGAGAGCTATGCTCAGGCAATCAACTATTATGGATTGCTTCGCAATAACGCGATCAGTCAGGAAAATCTTCAGCTTGCGTATAGCGGATTAATGCGTTCCTCCTACAACAATAATGATTTTGAGAACGCAAGCAACTACGCAGATACGCTGCTGGCTATGCCGGACCTGAGTGAGAACATCATGCAGGAAGTACAATTCTTCAAGGCGAGATCGCTACAAAAGGCAGATAAGAATAATGAAGCACTTGCCATCTTTAAAACGCTGCAGGATGCAAAAACGGAAAGTATAGCCGCAGAGGCAAGGTTTAGGACTGCAGAAATCTATTTCAATCAGAATGACCTTAAAGAAGCAGAAGCAGCGGCAGCAAACGCTATCAAGCTAAATTCGGGGAGTGATTACTGGACCGTGAAGTCTTACCTGCTTATTTCTGATATCCTTACAAAGCAGAAAGACTATTTCAATGCAAAAGCCACGTTGCAAAGCATTATTAAAAATACGAAGAACGCTGAGCTGAAAAAAGAAGCATCGCAAAAGCTGGAGGACGTAAAAAAGCTGGAAAAGCAACAAACCAAACTCAGGGAAGACTAAATTTTTTCGAAGTATGAGGAAGAGCACAGCAGCACTGACCGTTGCACTGATTGTATTCACAGCAACCGCAGACGCACAGCAAAAGAGAGATACCACTTTGAAAAGTACTACCATTGAGGTAATACAATCATACAAACCGGAAGTAAAACAGGCGCCCAAGCCGGTGCTTGTAGCTGAATTGCCACCGAGAGACACGGCGCGGCCGAATCTGAAATACGATGTACCTCAGCAAACGCTCTACTATACTTACTCCGCATTGCCTCTCAGGCCACTGGCCCTGGGAAAGGACACCATGGAGCTTCCTTTTCAAAATTACATCAAGCTGGGAGGCGGCAATCTCTCCACCATTTATTTTGATGCAGGGATAGGAAGCCTTAAGGGTAGCAACTATGAGACTGCTATACATCTGCATCACTTGTCTCAGAATGGCAATATCAAGAACCAGAAAGTTGCTCTGTCTGGTATTGAGGCTGACGGAACGCTGCATGCTAAGAGCTACGACTGGCATTTTTCCCTCAGTGGCTTACTAAATGAGTATTACTTCTATGGGTACGACCATGATTCTTACAATTATAAGTCAGATACCATTCAGCAGGTATTTACGGGCGTAGAAGCTACGGTGGACCTAAAGAACATACGTGCAAACAAATGGCAAATAGATTTTCATCCTGCTGTCAGCGGCTATATTTACGGAGATCACTATAGCAATACAGAGCGTAATATCGCCTTCGATATTCCTCTCAGCAAGGATATTGATTCGTCGCTAAAGGCTTCCCTCGGACTAAAAGGCATATTCACCACATTGTCGTCGAGCACGAGCGATTGGGGCAATAATCTGGTGCAGCTTACGCCGCGACTGGACTTTCATAAAGGGAATTTTACCGGCAGGGTCGGTCTCTACCCTACTGCCGGCTCCTATTATTCGCTACTGCTTCTGCCGGATATTGAAGCAAGCTATCGCTTCCCGAATTCTATGGTTTCCATCACGGGCGGCTGGCTGGCAAGTATCAGACAAAACACTTACCGGCAGTTAACCGGCTCCAATCCCTACCTCTTCCCGCCCAGTCAATACCCTCTCTTTTACCAAATACGCCAGACAAAGATGGATGAGGTGTTTGGCATGATAAAGACGAATATTGGCGACCATCTTTCTGCTAATGCACGTGTGAGCTGGTGGCGGTATAATAACCTGCCAATGTTCCTGAACGACAACGGCGACAACAAGAATTTCTATATCCAATACGACGATCAGGTAAATGCCCTCTCGCTGCAGCTCTCTGCCCGCTACCAGATAAGCAACACCTTCGGCGTCGGTGCTAATGCTTCCTTTTACAATTATTACAACAAAAGTTACGATCGCGTATGGCATCAACCTGGCCTGCGTCTAAAGGCTGATATGACGTATCGACCCTCGTCAGCACTACTCATCACTGCGTATGCTACTATCCTCGATCAGATCTATGCTTTGGATAAACTCCATGAGGAAGTGAAACTGGATGGCGTCTTCGATATTGGCGCAGGTGCAGAGTACAGCTTTATTCCACGTCTTTCTGCCTTTATCAATGTCAATAATCTACTCAACGACCGCTATCAGCGGTGGTATGGATATGAGGTTTATGGCATCAACGTTTATGGCGGATTGAGATTGAAGTTTTAACAAATATCTCCACTTCAAATATCATTGTAATAAACGCCTTACAGACGACGTCGGTAAGGCTTTTTCTAATCTATCGTTTGGTGAATTTTAAAGTTTGCACCGCTTTGGTTGTGCTCCTGAGGCTTAAAGTATAAAACCCTCCGGGCAGCAGGCTTATGTCTATTGTCTTATCGGTGACAGCGCCGCTCTCTAATAACCTGCCTGCAATATCATAGATGCTGTACGACGAGCCGGAAGCCACACCTGTGATATGCAGCGCTTCCTGTGCCGGATTAGGAAACAATCGTATGCGTTCTTGTGCCTGCGTTACATCTGCTATGGCATCGGGCTGTATATCAAAACCAATGAGAGGTATATCGCGGCCTACCCGGCTTGTATCAAGACTCCAGTTGCTTGTGTATGACGGAATAGAAGAAACCGCGTAGGAGTAATTGTTACTACCTGCTATAAAGCGCACTATCTGAAACTCATTATCAGGAGGCATATAGTACTGAGAAGAGTCATTAGAAATATCCACCAGGAAATTGTGGGTGGCATCATAATAAAAAGGCTGCTGCAGCGTAAACCTTATCCAATCGCCGCTATCAAGCGGCATATTGGCAGCGAAGGAAGGCGTATAGAATACCGTATCAACAGGATACCAGCTTACTGGTGCCACTCCATTAAGGTACATGCTGTCGGGATGATTTTGATCCGTAGGCATATAGCCCAAACGGATAGTGAAATTGCGAAAGGTGAAATTGTGAGTAGGAATAGCACCCATTCTTAAATAGATATTGGTAATGGTTCCCGCCGGAGCGCCATTGAACCATGACGGATAATAAATAGACTGCTCTCTTCCGCCGAAGGGATGAATGCCTGCGCCCCAATCATGACTCCAAAAACCCTGTATCCCCACCG
>DATJDP010000205.1:0-3545 GCA_035497355.1 Flavipsychrobacter sp. | reverse complement strand
CGTTTGCATCTTTGTGCGTCGCACCACCAGCATGGTCTTTATGAAGATGTGAAAGCAGCACTTTCGTTACCTGGCCAGGTTCATAACCCACTAAACGAATATTGCGATGTATTTGCAACGCTCCTGATGGATCATTGAAGCCGAGCCCTGTATCGAGAACAATCAGGTCTTTTTCAGTAACTATCAAAAAAGGCTGCACCTCCACTAATAGCGAACCGGTAGGACGATCATTAAGCTCGTCCGCCTTGGGATTAAACGGAACAAAAACCTTGTCGCGTCCTATCGTAAATTCTCCTTCAGATAACGGATAAATCCTGGCCATAAGTCCGCAAAGTTAACGGATCATCACCTGCCTGTCTGCATCCAGCCGCAAAAGAATAAAGATGAGAATGCTAAAGGATAGCAAGGAAGAGCCCCCGTAGCTGAGGAAAGGCAGTGTAATACCGATCACAGGTGCCAGTCCTATGGTCATAGAAAGATTAATGGCGAAGTGAAAGAACAGAATTGAGGCTACACAGTACGCATAAATACGGCTAAACGAAGATCGCTGTCGCTCGGCCATAAACAGGATGCGCATCATAAGCGAGACGTAAATAAGGACCAGCACTACACTCCCTGCAAAGCCAAACTGCTCGCCTATAGCACAGAAGATAAAGTCGGTGTTCTGTTCTGGAACGAAGTCGTTTTTGGTGGAAGTACCATTCAAAAAGCCCTTTCCCCACAAGCCGCCTGATCCGATAGCGATCTTTGATTGTGTCACGTTGTAGTCGGACGCATTCGATTTCCTTACTCTTGTATCGTCGTCAGAATCCAGCGAAGTAGAAATGTATTCTTCCGGCACTTCCCTGCCCAGCATGGAGTAAATTCGGTCGATCTGGTATCCTTTCAGAACATGCTTAAAGGTGAACGGAACCAGTGCCTGAGAAAAACCAACACCAACGCCCCATATACCAATAATGATAAACAGAGCGAGAATGTTCCGTTTGATACTGTTGCGCATTAATACTCCCACCAGTATGGCCAGTCCAGTAAGGATATAAAAAAGAACGATCCGGTCTACAAGCAAGGTAGCAAGCCCGAGACCGATACCGGAAAACGCAACAATCAAAACGATGTTCGGTAACCCTTCGCGGTACATTACAAGGAAAAAGGAAAAATATACCAGTGCAAGCCCTGTTTCATCCTGAAGAATAATTAAAATGCTTGGCACCAAAGCAATGGCCACGCCGACGAGCCGGTGTTTAAGCGTATGAAAGTTCGTCTCCGGAAGAGACAGGAACTTTGCCAAGGCAAGGGAGGTAAAAATCTTACAAACCTCACCGGGCTGAAAAGCGAAGCTTCCTATACCAAGCCAGGAATGCGATCCTTTTACATTTTTTCCTGCTACGATGGTTACGAGCAACAAGACAATGCCGATAGTATAAAACAGAAAGGCAAAGCTTGAGAAAAACTTACTTTCAGTCCACAGTATGATAAGGCCTACAAATAAAGAGATACCAAGCCACATAAACTGCTTCATGTGACTTTTGCTCATCATAAATATCGTCGGATCGGTACTTCTGTACTCCACGGAAAAAACCGCCAACAGGCCAATACATACAAGCGCCATGTATAGCAAAAACGTTATTCCGTCTACCCTGTTGAATATGGATTTTCTTTCGTTACTCATTCAATCAATCTGCTTTCAAAACTGCTGGTAATTTTCTTCCTAAGCGCTTTTCAAACCATCTTCTGATCATTATCGAATCCTGTGCATGAGCTATACTGTCTCTTAATCTTTTCGCTTCTACTTTCCTTTCCCAGCGTAAGGCGTCCTTTGCCCGCTGTGCGGAGTCTATAGTATAGATATACGGACTGATAAGTTTTGCATCATACAATTTCTGTTCGAGGTATTTTCTATTGGCAGCAATACTATCGGTAAGGTACTTTTCAATTAAAAGGCTCGCAACAGGGCCTGCCCATGTGGCACCATAACCTGCATTCTCCACTACGACTGCCACCGCAATTCTCGGGTTTTCCCGCGGCGCAAATGCTACGAATACTGAGTGGTCCTTCATCTTCATCGCCTGACCGTGAACCACCGCCTTATTTTCTACCGTTCCTGTTTTCGCGCAAATCTCGATTCCCGGCAACTGTGCTACTCTACCAGTACCTCTATCTACCACATCCTGCATGGCACGGGCTATAATGGCAAACATGGTATCAGGGGTGTGTGAAAGTGGCCGATGCGGAACTTTAAACTTACTCAGCAAGGTATCGTTCTCCTTGCTGTCAATCGCCTTTACAAAATGTGGCGTGTAATAGTAGCCTTTATTGGCGATAATGCACATGGCATTACAAAGCTGAATCGGCGTCAGGGCTACTTCCCCCTGCCCCATCCCTACAAAAAGATTGGTACAGGAATTCCAGCTGCCATTATACATCTTATTGTAAAGTGCAGAATCGGGAACCAGGCCTTTACCCTCATATGGAATGTCTACACCAGTAGGATGCCCAAAACCAAAGTCGTACATGTATTGCGTCCATGCCTGAAGGCCGTTCTTTACATTGCCAAACTTCTTGGAGTCTTCTATTAGACGAAAAATATGTACAAAATAGGCATTACACGAGTTGGCAAGGGCAAGACGAAGATTGGCTGCGTGACCGCCGCCGCTATGCGTACAGGCGATCCGCCTTCCACAGGCATAATAGCCACCAAAACATGGATAGCCAAAGGACGGTGTTATAGCGCCAACATCCAGTGCTACCAGGCCAGTCATGGGCTTCATGGTAGATCCGGGATTGTACGACGCTTGTGTAGCACGGTTGAAAAGCGGATGTTTTGCGTCCGAGAATAGCTTTGCAAAGTTCTTGTTTCGGTCCCTCCCTTTTAAAAGATTAGGATCAAAGCTGGGACTACTCACCATAGTGAGAATACCGCCTGTTTTAGGGTCGATCACCACTACACTACCGATCTTATTGACCATTAGCTTCTCTGCATATTCCTGCAGTGCAGCATCCACATAAAGCTGCAGTGTTCTTCCTGCAAGGGCAGGTGTATCAAGACTTCCCTTTTTGTAAGACTCGCGTGGCCGGTTGAAGTTATCTCTCTCGAAATAGTAAACGCCCCGCTGGCCTCTCAATACCTCCTCATAGCTGGATTCCAATCCATTCATGCCGACGTAGTCTCCTTGCCGGTAGGATGCATAACGTGGCCTTTCCAGCATCTTTGGCGACACTTCACCAATATAGCCGAGAAAAATACCAGCACTGGCATTAGGATATGAACGAATGGACCGCTCGATCAGCTCGAAGCCGGGGAAGAGAAACATGTTCTCCTTAAAGCGCGCTGTCTGCTCGGCAGAAAGCTGCTCGATGAAAATGCCCTGTCGCATGGGGCCATTTTTGATCCGTGTCTTAAGGAGGGTCTTTTCAAAAGTTGCGACGTCCATACCGAGCGCCTGGCACAGAGAAGCGGTATCCAGATCCTTAGGCACTTTATTAGGGGTAACGGCAAGGTCGTAAACCACCTCATTGTAACACATGGTTTTCCCGGTCCTGTCCAC
>DATJDP010000204.1:0-4151 GCA_035497355.1 Flavipsychrobacter sp. | reverse complement strand
TAAATTATCATTTAGCTATTAAACAATGGAATGTATTGGACGATCACAAGTCGTTAAAGTAGGAACAGCGCAATTATAAAGGCACGCTGCTATTAATATGCCCAGCTGCAATGCATTTCGCTTCGTGAGTGTGTGGATAGTAAAGGCGTTGCCACGCAAAAGGGCAATCCTCCACGCCACAGCCAGGATAACGACGGTACGAATGGCGGTGGCCAGATCGGTGTCAACCCCTGGATGCCAACTTTGGCAAAGAGGGCTGTAAGTGCTGCAAAGAAGGCTGAAAGCAAAGCGTATATCCACCACATAATTGATCTTTTATTTCAAGGGTTTCTGAAATTATGACAATCTTTCTTCTTTACCTCCTTACACCCCGATAATTGCAAGGGCTTACGCCGGTCATACGAACGTCATTGTTTTCCAACCGCCCAACGTATTAATAGCGGTACCTGTATTTATAAGATATCTTAATCCGTAATTAATAAAAGCAATAGCATGAAAAGAACGCTACTTTTTGTCTTCCTTCTGAACAGCGTATGTATCAGCGTACACGCTCAGACACCAATAACGAACGGAGACTTCGAAAACTGGATTAACCTTACTGACATAGAACCGACGGGGTGGCAAACGAACAACAGCTACTTCTCACATATCGATACTCCGGATGTATTCGTAACCGTCGTTTCGGGTGCGGTAAACAGTGCGATGCATATCGAAACCATAAACACTCAGGCTGGCTTTCCTTTTCCCGGACTGATGACAAACGGATATACATTCAACGGCAGTGGCGGCGTACCGTACACCGGCACCACCATTCCTACGGAGTTTGCCGGCATGTACAATTACAACGTTCAGGGTAACGACACAGCCGAAATATATATAGTATTCAAGAAAAACGCTGCAGTAATAGGAAGGGATACATTCCGTGTCAGTGGAAGCCAGCCAGCATTCACTCCCTTCAACTTTCCATTGCAAAGTCTGCCTATGATTCCAGACTCGCTGATTATCGCTGTATTTTCGGGCATGTATCCTTCAAGCGCTGCTGCTGTTGGCAACTTCATTGAGCTGGATGAGCTGGCATTTAGTGATGGCACTACCACGTCAACGTTTTTGAACAGTAGCTTGGATCAATGGAGTTCACTAACGATCACGTACCCCTATGCATGGTATTTAAACGGATCTGCTGGTTCATCAATAGATAGCCATAGTGGTGTCTATTCCGTAAAACTGGAAACTAAAGATAACGGCAACGGTGTGGAACCCGGAACTGCCACCAGTCCGCAGACAAATATCAGCTCTACCGGAGATACCCTTACCGGCTATTACAAATACACACCAGCCGGGAATGACCAGGCAGGCATTATCCTCGCGCTGTATAATACAAGCACAGGGCTGGAAGATGTACTTTCCGGCACTTTCGCTCCCGCAGCTACCTACACCTTCTTTGCCATTCCTCTGAATAGCACCGTTGGTGCCAGCGTTATGGATTTTACTATATTCTCATCGCAAAGTTCGCCTGTGGCACAGAGTACCTTTTACTTAGACGATGTATCGATAAACGGTCATCCGATTACAGGGATCGGCAATGTGGAACAGCATTTAGCCAAAGTTTATCCTAATCCTGCAAAGGATATACTGCATGTGAGTCTGCAAAACCAGTCGGAACCTGTGCACATCAACATCTTTAATACTTCTGGAGTGCTGGTTAGCAGCGTGGATAGTAAGGATAAGGTGAATATTGCCATTCCTGTTCAACAGCTTCCTTCAGGTCTCTATTTGTATGAAGTAAGACAAGGGGCGGCTATAGTTAAGAATACATTCGTGAAGGAGTAAGGTTTGCTGTTGCTGAGGCAGTTGTGTTTTCGTTTAAGGCTTTGCCTTGGGAGCCTTTTTGATAGCACGGAAGATTGATCGAGCACTTATCCAAACTACATGTGAGTGATATTAATCAGTTTTATGACCATAAAGAAGCGATAGTTTTGCGGAAAATATAGAAATGCGCCATCCCTCTATGATTGAGAGTTTTTGTAAAATGCGCTGCCCTGCTTGCCGGGAAGGAGCAGTTTTCAAAAACAAGCATATCCTGCCGTTGAACTCATGCCTGGATATGGTAGACAATTGCAGCGTATGCAATCAAAGGTTACAAATTGAAACGAATAATGGCGGAGGCATAAACTATGCACTTACTATTATCTTATTTTTTCTTAATGCTCTATGGTACTGGCCAATCTTTGGGCTATCCTACAAAGACAACAGCTTTTTTTCATTTCTAATCACCAGCACCATTGTTGTAGTGCTTGTTCAACCCTGGCTACTGCGGTATTCCAGGATTATCTTTCTATACTTCATAGTAAGATATAAAGGTGACACTAATAAGTAGCTCCGATTTCATTGGCTACCTGCGACAGAGCTTTTTTGTTTGCCTGCTTTTGCTCAAACGAGTTTGGCAACACCGCCAAATAAAAAAAGCCCTTCGGTAGGGCTTTTTGTTTTGTCAGCGGAGAGAGAGGGATTCGAACCCCCGGAGCTGTTACACTCAACGGTTTTCAAGACCGCCGCATTCGACCACTCTGCCATCTCTCCGGGCGCAAAATTAGAATAGCAGTCGGATTTTCAAAATGTTTTTATCCCACTGCTTTAGATATTTTATAAGTTTATGTTAAACCGCGTCGTTTCTCTGCCTGCGACAAACTGTTTTCAACTAATAAACGTTCATTGAATAGTAAATTTGGAAACAATGTTGCGATACACTAAGATATTTGCAGGAATGATATTACTGGCGCTACAACTGACCGCATGTGCACAGGGTAATATCGAAAAATCAAAAACTTTTAAAGCAATGAATGATCCTCAGGATAAGAATAAAACAGACAATACTTTAGATACTGCAACCTTTGGCGCCGGCTGCTTCTGGTGTACAGAAGCGCAGTTTCAGCAACTGGAAGGAGTCGTAAAAGTTGAATCGGGCTATAGCGGTGGATTTGTAGAAGATCCGACTTACAAACAGGTTTGCACTGGCAATACTGGTCACGCGGAAGTAAGTAATATCTATTACGATCCTTCGAAGATAAGTTATGATGAATTGCTTGCTGCGTTTTGGGTAGCTCACGATCCTACTCAGCTGAACAAACAAGGCAACGATGTAGGTACCCAATACCGCAGCGTGATCTTCTACCACAATGACGAGCAACGAAAGAAAGCGGAAGAATATAAAAAGAAACTGAACGAAGAGAAGGTCTATAACTCAGACGTGGTTACCGAAATCTCTCCTTATACCAACTTTTATAAAGCGGAAGACTACCATCAGAACTATTATAATGAAAATGGCTCACAGCCTTATTGCGTTTGGGTGGTTAAGCCAAAGCTGGAGAAGTTTAGAAAGGTATTTAAAGATAAACTCAAGAAGCAGTAAGCAATAGAGTAGCCGTTATAAAGTTTGCCACCGTAGTTGTGGCATTTTTTTTGTTTTCTTATATTTAGTACAAAAGGTTAACGGATATGGTATTAAGTGAAACATGGTTTATGGAAGGTTATATAGATTTTGAGTTGCAGAAGTATCGATTACTATCCTACCTGCAAACTGTCAATCAGTATTTCCACCAGAATAAGCTTTATCCGCAGCTTTCTGATGTCATCTTTCATTACAATAATCTTGTAGCTTTTAAAGACAACAAGCGGTTTTTGCAGGATCAGTTTCCGAAGAGGATAAACGAAGTAAATATGCAGAAACTAGAGTTGGCATATGAACAAATGCTGGCCGACGATGAGCTGATGCAGGAGTTGGAAAACATTACCAATTTCGCCATTGAGCGCATGAAAAGCACGATCGACAGCGGTGCGGAGATATATGATTTTATTGAGCAGAAGATAACGATCGAGCCGGTGGGTATTCTTCCGCTATACAAAAATGAAGGTTATATGCTTTTACGGTATGGCCAGTATTCTGAAGTGAGAGCTTATGCTTATAATATTACTTTGTTTGAGCACAAAGACGCAAAGTATAAGGGCATAAAAGTGCAGTATGTAGGGCTTGGCTCGTGTTCGACGGCACCTTCGCACCGGCGCTCGCCGGCGTGGCAAGCGGCTCCGACGTGATCGTGCTGACCTGGCTCGATCGCGCCGACCGCGATGTGCTCGCGGTCCATCCCCGTGGC
>DATJDP010000203.1:0-7208 GCA_035497355.1 Flavipsychrobacter sp. | reverse complement strand
ACAATAATGGTGGGAATAATAATGGTGGCGACAATCAGCCTAAAGACACCTTTATGGTTTATCATATACTGGAAGGCAAGAACTACGCAGTAGAAAATGACTATTCTATCTGCTCGCAGAAGGTTTTAAGATTTAAGGCCAGTTTTGACAGCAGTTGTATTTACACTAATGCCGATCCGGAGAATCAGGCAGATGTCAACAAGCTTTACGGCTTTTCAGATAGCATGACGCTTCATCATGTAAATAGCGCCCGCTTCGGGTGGAACTGGATGAACGGACAAATCCACATCCATGCTTACTGCTATGTCAGCACTGTTAGAATGTATAAAGAACTCGGAACTGTTCCCTTAAACAAAGAATCGGACTATACCATTGAAGTGCTACCCGGTAAGTACATTTTTACTTTAAACGGCAAAAAGGATACGATGTTGCGCTCGAGCATGGACACCATTGCTGCCGGGTATAAACTTGTTCCCTACTTTGGCGGAGATGAACCTGCCCCCCACGACATGCAGATAAAAGTGAAGATTACTGAGATGAAGTGATTAGTATTTGTTCATAAAGCCTGTAATAAATATTATGTCGTTATTGCGTCCAAAGCGCGCCTTGATCGTTTCATGTTGTATTGATTCCATTGCTATCTCTTTTCTGCACTTATTTACCAGGGCCGTGTCCTTACTATAGAAAAAAAGGGTTTAGATAGTTGTTGTAGAACTCAGTTTGCCGAGGGTAATCACATTTAACCTCTGTGTGCCAAACAGTATTTCCACCTCTTAGTTGCCCTTTCGATTTATAGTAATCGTCGTAAGCCCACTGATATATTAATGCATATTCCCGGGGAAGTAGTTCCCCTGTTTCTATTGCCTTTAATAAATCCTTTTTCAGAAAATACAGCCCACAGGTGTGATGGAAAAGGATGATATCAGCTATTGAACTGAACAGATAGTCCTTTTTACTTCTTGCACTATCTAATTCGTCGTCTTCCAATCCAATGAGGTGTTGTCCGGGATAACCATAGCTTTTCACAAGCTTTATTAGAGTCTGCAAATTTTCATCCAAAATGGCCACATCCTCGCCCGAGAAGTGATAAATAAAATTAGAATCACGATAGATTTTATGCTCTTTAATTTTCCCGACAGCCAGCGACTTCGCTATAAAGTCCCTTTTTAACATTCTGTTTATTGAATCACGCAGTGTGCGATTGATGCTCGTTAAATAACTTCTCCGACCTCGCTTGTATATCTCTACTACATAATTTCTATAGCCAACATCACTAAGCAAGGTCGCAATATGCTTTGCCTTATATAGGTCTTCCAACTTCACACCGTTTTCAAAAGCTTTTAGAAAAAAGAAACTTGCAGAAGCGGTGTCTTTTCTCAGACCCGCAAACTGGAGTGCAATAAAGCAGTCCTTTGCAAAAGGTTTGGGGTAGCGAATAAAAATATCTCTGTAGGAATGAATGCTGCTATCAAACTGGTGAATGAAAAACAGTTGTTCTGCTTTTAAAATTTCTCTGTGATAATTGAGGTAATTAATTTGTGACGCTACTTCACTGATTTGGAAAAGCAAAAGAGACATCAGAAAAGAAAAACGCCACAACATATAAAGTCTTTCTATGAAGATACTTTATTGTATGGTAAAGTTTACTTTACTCTGCCTGGGTTCAGCGCTATAAAACTTTCCCAGCTACTGCGCTTTTTAACGGTGGAAACTCTTGAAGGCCCCTTTTCCTTTGGTACGGGAATGCGGCATTGGTAATGATGACATAACGCCACTGCGACCGCATCTGTTGCATCCATAAATTTTGGCCCTTCTTCAAACTTTAATGTGTGTTGCAGCATTTGCCACACCTGCTCCTTGGTAGCGTTCCCCTTGCCTGTTACAGATTGTTTTACCTTTCGTGGCGCATATTCAGTTGCCTGCAATCCATTCATCATGGCAGCGGCTATGGCAACGCCCTGTGCCCGTCCCAATTTCAGCATACTCTGCACGTTCTTGCCAAAAAACGGAGCTTCGATAGCAACGGCAGCCGGAGTGTGCGTTTTGATCAGCGTTTCCATCTTTTTAAAGATCATTTCCAGCCGTTCTGCATGATCTTGCTTTTTGGCTAATTGCAAAACACCCATTTCCACCAGTGAAATATTATTTTTGTAAACGCTGATAAGACCATAACCCATTATCAGTGTGCCGGGGTCTATACCAAGAATAATCTGGGGGCTGTTTTGCAAAGGATTGAATTTGAACAAAAATAGAAAAATATGGCTCAACTCTCTGGTCGGTATTGGCATTTCAGCAATCCTTTTGTACAGTCTATGGCTGCAAATTGAAAAGCAACTGCTGCACTTTGATGGTAATTCATGGTGGCAGGAAGGAAATCGCAGGTTCTTATTAATAGGTATCTTAATAATGCCGCTCAACTTAAGCCTTGAAGTCTTAAAATGGAAGCTGTTGGCGGGCAGTGCGCAACCTTTATCAATACTTCAGGCATGGAAAAGCTACTTTGCGGGTATTGCTATTTCCCTCATCACTCCTAACAGGATTGGCGAGTATCCCGGACGTATTCTCTACTTAAGAAGAAAAAATACCATCCGTTTGATCAGCGTATCTATCCTTGGGGCTTTTGCACAGTTCTTTGCGCTGTTCTTCTATGGAACGGTCGGGTTGATTTATTACAACATTGCCTTTCCTGGTTATTGGCAAAAATTGCTCCTCGTCGTTTGCTGTTTCGTTATCATCATTGTCGCCGCTTTTTATTTCTATTTTGAGAAGTGGATCATTTACTTCGAAAGGATAAAATGGCTCCGGCGATTAGGCACTTACAAAGAACTCATCAGGCGTTTTACTACCAGGGAACAGGTACAAGTGCTTGTTATTTCCGTTTTGCGCTTTGCTGTTTACACAGTGCAATACCTTGTACTGTTGCACTGGATGAATATTTCCTTTCCACTCCTCAGCGGCTTTCTAATGGCCTGCCTTTACTTTTGGTCACTGGCGGTCATCCCTTCTATTGCTTTCGCCGAGCTAGGTGTACGTGGGCAGGTAAGTCTGTTTTTATTTCATCATTTTTCTGAAAATACAATTGGCATATTAGCTGCAACTGTTGGTCTATGGTCCATTAATCTTATATTACCGGCTCTAATTGGCAGTATTTTATTATTGAGAGTAAGGTTTTTTAATAGTTAAAACTCTTTATGCCTGTTACTAAAAGTTGTTTACTTTTTCTACTGATCCTGCTTTCCCCTCTGGCCCTATTCGGACAATCCGCATTCTGTGGCATAACCAATACTGCATTTCAGGGTGGAGAAAAGCTAACCTTTAAAGTGTACTATAATATGGGAAGACTTTGGGTAGGTGCAGGTGAGGCAGTTTTTACGACTAATCTTGAAAAACTAAATGGTAGGTCGGTCTACCATGTTACCGGCACGGGCAGCACTTATAAATCTTATGATTGGTTCTACAAAGTGCGGGATAAATATGAAACCTACATCGATGCGGAAACAATGCTGCCGTTAAAATTCGTTCGTAACGTGAATGAGGGCGGATTCAGAATTTACAATAGTGTAAACTTCGATCATGCCAACGGACGAGCAATTTCTACTAACGGAGTTTTTAATATTCCCAGATGTGTTCAGGATGTGTTATCAAGCATCTTCTATGCAAGAAATATTGACTATCGCCGGTATCAGCCAGGTGACAAAATCCCCTTCACCATGTTTCTTGACGACCATGTCTATAATCTTTACGTTAGATACCTGGGAAAGGAAAAAATCAAAACAAGACACGGCACTTTTAACACAATTAAGATTAGTCCGCTACTCATTGAAGGAACGATCTTCAAAGGTGGTGAGAAAATGACGGTGTGGGTAAGCGACGACGAAAATCATGTCCCTGTTCGGGTAGATAGCCCGATTCTCGTCGGTAGTATCAAAGTAGATTTAATCGGCTATCAAAAACTGCGGCATCCTTTTACTTCCTTCCTGAACTAAAAGAAGGTTTACTTGCCGTGTATGCCAAATTCCAACATCTCATCTAGTTTCTTTATTTTCTTAAGTGAAGCCGGCGCTTCCTGAAACCTCACTGTGTACTCTGTTTTATCACTGCTCGATGCATAAGAGCCAGTGTAAGTATCGCCGTCTAGCGTCAACTCCATGCCTCCTAAATCTTCTATAAAAATCCATTTCCCATCTGGTGTTCTCGACACATCCATTCTTACATAATCGTCTTCATCACCAAACTTAAAAAGTGCCTCCCACGAACAAATCACTTCCGGACAATTCCCTTTGATGTATCTCACATAAAGCTGTACAGAAATTTCATTATCGAATTTCCCCTTATAATATTTTCTGTCCAGCACCTCCTTCATCGAAGACGGCTTGTCTTCGTCTTCTTCATCGTCGTAAGAATATTGCTTCCTGACTTCTGTGGTATCCACAATGCCCAACTCCTTTAGTCTTTGCCTTTTCTTTTCGGCCACAAGCTCTTTTTGAAACTCCTCCTTATTAGCAGCTGGAAAAATCTGGATCAGTTGTGCACCATACCAGAGATTATTTACCTGCATCACATCGTAAATAGTAAAGCCGAACGACTTTCGTGTCAGCACATCTTTAAAAAACACATAACCAAGGTATCTGAACGGAGTGATCTCCTCTTCAGGCAAGCCTTCACGTGTGCGAATCTTCTGTAATTCATAGCGCATAAACAACACATGATCCCAATGAACGCCAATTGCTGTCCCTTGCTTTAGAAACTCTGTAAAGGTCTTTGTTGTTGTCTGGACAATTGAAGAATCAAACTCTCGCTTCGCCGCATAGTTGTTCTGCAGATACAACATCCGCTGATACGTTTTGCTGCCCTTATCTCCATTTTTCAATACCCACGTGATCATGGAATCTGCCCCCGAAAACAGCTGGGTGTATGCCTTGCTATCTTCACTGCGCAGAGTTTTCATAAGCGCGTCTATCAGAGCTGCTTCAGTTTTTACTTGTGCTTCTGCACTACTGCAAAGGCACAACAAAGACAAGAAGAAAAGAAAACCACGCATGCTTCCTGTAAAATAATGAAAGGAAGCGAAAGAGATTAGTTTTAAAAAAATAAATGTTTAGAGAACATCGAAAAGCCTTTCAGGTGGACGCGCGACGACCGCTTTATCACCCTTTTCTACAATCGGCCGCTCTATCAGAATCGGATTTTCAAGGAGGATATCAAGCCACTCCTGTTCAGATAATTCCTTTCCTTCAAATTGCTCCTTATAAAGCGGTTCATTCTTGCGAATTATAGCTGATGGCTGCAACGTCAGTTTTTGTAGCAAGGCGCTAAGTTCTTTTTTGGTTAGCGGCTCTGACAGATACCAGCGAACTTCATGAGGAATGTTCTGCTCCAGTAATATCTCAAGTGCACCACGACTTTTGCTACAGGTTCCGTTGTGGTAGATGACCAGTTTGTCCATTCTTCTAGAGGGAAATTTCTTTTACATTATCTGAAATAGTCAGGCGTCCGGCTGTTTTTGCCTTGATTTCATCAAGGGTTACGCCCGGTGCATACTCCACGCATACAAATCCGTCCTTGGTAATATCGAAAACACCAAGGTCCGTAACTACCTTCTTTACACATTTGAGTCCGGTTATGGGCAATGTACACTTCGACAAAAGCTTGGAATTACCAGCTTTATCTGTGTGCTGCATAGCAACAATGATGTTCTTTGCTGCAGCAACAAGATCCATAGCGCCACCCATTCCTTTTACCATCTTGCCGGGTATCTTCCAGTTGGCAATATCTCCATTGTCTGCCACTTCCATAGCGCCTAAAACGGTCAAATCCACTTTTCCGCTACGGATCATCCCAAAGCTCATTGCACTATCGAAAATTGCTGATCCCGGAAGGGTGGTCACTGTCTGCTTTCCTGCGTTTATGAGGTCTGCACTTTCCTCTCCCTCATAAGGGAAAGGCCCCATGCCAAGTAGCCCATTTTCACTTTGCAATACGACACTAACACCTTCGGGAATATAGTTAGCTACCAGTGTCGGGATACCGATTCCCAGATTGACGTAATATCCGTCTTTAAGTTCTTTTGCTATTCGTTTTGCGATTTGTTCTTTATTGAGCATAAATGAATGTGGTTAATGTGATGAATGTGAGCATGTGGTTCACTCCGAGCCAGCTAATTTGTCTAATATCAATGTGGTTTAGCGTTTTACAACCCAGGTTATTTTTCGGGGTCGTTCACGTCAGCCACATTAGCTGCATTCTTAACTTCTCTTCCTCACAGTTCTTTGTTCTATGCGCTTTTCATAATTAGCTCCCTGAAAGATCGTATGCACATAAATGCCGGGGATGTGAACGAAATTAGGGTCAAGTTCGCCTGGCTGCACCAGTTCTTCTACTTCAGCAATCGTAATCTTCCCCGCCATGGCCATCATAGGATTGAAATTTCTGGCAGTGTCCTTAAAGATCAGATTACCCATGGTATCACCTTTCCAGGCTTTTACCAACGCAAAATCTGATTCGAACGCCTCTTCGATAAGGTATTGTCTCCCGTTTCTTGTGACCATTTCCTTTCCTTCAGCCACTTCTGTTCCTACACCGGCAAGCACCGGCACGAAGGGAATACCATACCCGGAAATGAGGCAGCGAGTCGCTAGTGTACCCTGCGGAACAAGTTGTACCTCCATTTCGCCGCTTAGGAGTTGCCTTTCAAACTCAGAGTTCTCGCCTACGTAAGAGGCAATCATCTTTTTTACCTGCTTTTTCTTTAGCAGTAAGCCGATTCCAAAATCGTCTACACCGGCATTGTTGGAGATACAGGTAAGGTTGTCGACCCCCTTTTTTACAAGCGCTGCAATGCAATTTTCAGGAATACCGCAAAGTCCAAAGCCACCAAGCATCAGCGTTGCGCCGGATTCAATATCCTTAATGGCCTCATCGGCATTAGCAACTACTTTATTCATCTCAAAATTTTAAAGGACGAAAATAAGCATATTGAAAACAATAGGCCAGATACTAATCCTGTTCTGTATCGGTTTTACTCAAAACGGTGTTATCGAAAGAGTTTTTGCAAGACCAAAACTGATTTTTAGGGTTAATGGACATTTGTGGTGATAAAATCCGTTTTAATCCCTTCCAGGCTTAGCTTTGGGCAAATGAAAGGCTTTGAATAAAAAAACTGCTTTTACTGTAATAGCAAAATAGTTTCTAAAGACGGTGCTCATAAA
>DATJDP010000202.1:0-9912 GCA_035497355.1 Flavipsychrobacter sp. | reverse complement strand
GTTTCCGATTACGGATTTGAAAAAGCGGTTATTGACGGAGTGCTGGTAGGCTATGATACGTTTACCATAGAAACAGAGATCACTCGGAATGGCGCCCAGTTGAAAATGGGTGAATACATAGACAAGCGCGAGCGCATGACGCGGAAGAAGTTCTGGCAGCAGCTCGATGAAGATTATGAGTATTCCGGCAAGCGGCTGGACGATGAAGTGGTGAATCCTAACCAGATCCGCCTCATTATCCGCACCTTCAAGGAATGGCTGCCCAAAATGTTTCCTGACAGAATAGCCTCCTCTTGTCATGCTGAGCCTGTCGAAGCAGAGAGAGGAGATCCGTATGCCGCTGGCTTTGAAGTGCCCAAGACTTTGATCTTTGCCAAGACTGACAGTCATGCCGATGATATCATTAATATAGTACGGGAGGAGTTTGGTGAGGAGAATCGCTTTTGTAAAAAGATAACCTACCGCTCGGAGGAAGACCCCAAATCGGTGCTCGCCCAGTTTCGCAACGATTACCATCCACGCATTGCAGTAACGGTGGATATGATAGCCACCGGCACCGATGTAAAGCCGCTGGAAGTGCTGCTGTTTATGCGCGATGTAAAAAGCCGCAACTATTTTGAGCAGATGAAGGGCAGGGGCACGCGCACGATATCACTTGATGACCTCAGGAAGGTTTCCCGTGCCGCTAAAATGGTGAAAGATCGTTTTGTGATCGTAGATGCGGTGGGTGTCACCAAAAGCCTGAAGACAGATAGCCGTCCACTGGAGCGCAAACCCGGTGTGCCGCTTAAAGAGCTGCTGGGTGCCGTAGCAGTAGGTGTGCGCGATGAAGACCTCTTTACCTCTCTTGCTAATCGGCTTGCCCGCCTTGAAAAGCAGATCACTGACAAAGAGCGTGCTCAGTTTGTAGAGAAGACAGGCGGCAGAACCATTAACCAGCTTATAGCCGGTTTGCTGAGCGCTTACAATCCTGATAAGGTAGAAGAACTAAAGCAAAAGGCGGAGCAGGAACATAAGGGTGCCTCCCCGGACGATATCAGGGCTGCCTTTGAAAATCATCATTCAAAATTTATAGAGTACGTTGCGAAGCCTTTCACCGGCGAGCTGAATAACTATATAGACAATGTACGCCGCGTGCATGAACAGGTGATAGATCATATCAACCAGGACAATCTGCTGAATGCGGGCTGGGACGCGGATAATAAGGACAAAGCAGGGCAGTTGATCACCGACTTTAAGGATTGGCTGCAGGCCCATAAAGACGAGATAACGGCTTTACAGATATTTTACGATCAGCCTTACCGCCGTCGGGAACTTACCTACCGGCTGATCCGCGAAGTGTTGGACAAACTGAAAGAAGATAAGCCGGCATTGGCGCCGCTGCAGGTGTGGCGGGCATTCGAGCTAGTGAGTCCGGGAACTGCCGAAGGCTCAAGGTCCGAAGCATCAAAAGGAGCTAAAGGACAACCAACCCTTAATGATCTGACCTTACTCGTCTCGCTGATCCGCCATGTAAGCGGCATAGACCAATCGCTAACACCGTATAACCAGACTGTGGACCGCAACTTCCAGCGATGGATATTGCGGAAGAATGCCGGACAGCACAACCGCTTTACGGAAGAACAAACCGCCTGGCTGCGGATGATAAAGGAGCATATTGCCTCCTCCTTCCATATTGATCGTGAAGACCTGGACTATGCACCCTTCGATGCCAAAGGCGGACTGGGCAAGATGTACCAGTTGTTTGGAGGAGAAATGGAGGAAATTATTAATGAACTAAATGAAGAATTGGCTGCGTAAACAAATAACATGTCTATTTACAAAATTAATCAGGACAAGATTGTGCCATTGGTTAAAACTACCTTCGCTAACGAGAAAATCCGTGAAGAATTGCATCTGCAAAAGTTTATAGTTAATTCAATTGAGGTTATTGATCCTAACCTTTTTGTGGTTTGCACAGAGTATTCAAATTGGCAAGATAGCAGACGAGAAATTGACATTTTAGCTCTTGATAAAGAGGCCAATTTGGTAGTAATTGAAATAAAGAGAACAGACGACGGCGGGCATATGGAATTACAGGCAATCCGATACGCCGCCATGGTGTCAAACATGAAATTTAAAGACGTTATCGACGCCTATCAAAAATACTCCTCAAAGAACGGTATGCCAACTGATAATTGCCAAAGCAATATTCTTGACTTTTTGGGTTGGCAAAGTCCCGATGAGGAACTCTTTAATTCTGATGTCAAAATCATTCTTGTTTCTTCGAACTTCTCCATTGAAATAACAACATCTGTTCTATGGCTAAACGAACGTGATTTAGACATAAGGTGCATCGCCATAACACCCCATAAGGACAATGAAATTTACCTTGAAATTCAACAGCAAATTCCTCTAAAGGAGGCGAGAGAATTTCAGGTCCGACAGAAAGAAAAGGCTGCCGAAGAGCGTAAATCGAGGTTGGAGTCAATCAGGAAACGCGATAATACAAAGTACGACATTAAGATCATTGGCAGAGAGGAAAAATCCTTATCCAAAAGACATGCTTTCTACACAGTAGTAAAGGCGGCAATTGAGACTGGAATAAGTCCCGATAAAATAATTGAGCTCACAAGTGAGCGATGTTGGTTGACCGTAGATAAGGAGATAGCTGATATTCCAACCTTGGAGAAGGAGATACGGTTAGAAAAGCCTAACTATGATCCAAGAAGATGGTTTATAAGAGCGGATGAAATATTTGTTAAGAGTGGGAAAACATACATCTTCTCAAATCAGCACGGGGGTACCTTTCCAAAGAATGCAATACTCAACATTTTTTATCATTATCCTGACCTAAATGGTGAGATAGTCGAGTCGGAAGATCAGAACTTACACTAGAATTTAATGATGGGAGACGGAATGAATAATAACAGTTTGGCCGAAATATGGAAAATCTGCAGATTAGGAGATGTTGCCCAAACCGAAAAAGGGAAAAAGCCTAAGTCAGTTTCAAAAGAAAAGAATGAGAGGTTTAATATTCCTTACGTAAACATCAAAGCTTTTGAAAAAAATATCATTGATGAATACACAGACGGTGTGGGCTGCGTCTTATGTGAGGATGATGACTTCTTGATGGTTTGGGATGGTTCACGTTCTGGACATGTTGGCAAGGCAATAAAGGGGGCGCTCGGAAGTACGTTGGTAAGAATAAAGCTTCCGGATGTGGACCATGATTATGCTTTTTATTTTTTGCAATCGAAGTTTCAGGAAATAAATACAAGGGCAAAAGGCGTAGGAATTCCGCATGTCGATCCTAACCTTTTATGGAACTACCAACTGCCTTTACCTGACCGGCAGACACAACACCAAATCGTTTCCCGTATCGAAGAGCTGTTTAGCGAATTAGACAAAAGTATTGAAGGATTGAAGACCGCTCAGCAGCAGTTGAAAGCGTATCGGCAAAGTGTGCTGCAGTGGGCGTTTGAGGGGAGGTTAGGTCTGAACCACGATTCTTATGATTTGTCTGATGATCATGATTTCCTTCATAATGGGGAGAGCCATCATGCTAATCAAATCAATCAGGAAAATCAAGGTTCAGACAATTTGCCGGAAGGGTGGAAGTGGGTGAAACTTGGCGACATATGCGAAATAAAAAGAGGAAAGTCAAAGCACAGACCGCGTGATGATAAGAAGCTATACGGAGGCCAATACCCATTTATTCAGACTGGTGATGTTCGTGCTGCAAGGGGGAAAATGATAACACAATATTCTCAAACATACTCCGAGTTAGGACTTCAACAGAGCAAGCTATGGCCGAAAGGAACTCTTTGTTTGACAATTGCTGCCAATATTGCTGAAATAGCTTTTTTGACCTTTGATGCTTGTTTTCCTGATAGCATAGTGGGCATTGTTGCTAATTCAAGTCAATTCTCCTTGAAGTACATCAACTACTTCATGCAAAAATCGAAGAAAGAAATAGACAATAAGGCTTCAGCAACAGCGCAAAAAAACATTAATGTTGACTTTTTAGAGAACCTAGTGATACCGGTAGGAAGCATTATACAACAACATGAAATCATTCAAGAAATAGAAACCCGCTTAAGCGTAGCTGATAAACTCGAAGAGACCATCAGCCAAAGCCTGCAACAGGCAGAGGCATTGCGTCAGAGTATTTTGAAGCAGGCGTTTGAGGGAAGGTTGATTTATAAAAAATGATAAAGCCATTAACTGAAATACAAAAGCAAAGGTTGCAAAGATTAGAACCGCAATTGGAGAATGCGATTCGAGAAAACGATCTTCAGCTCGCGGGAAGAATTGTTGCAGATATCCAGAACATGTTGCGTCCTACAGGGCATGAAATGCGACTTATTCAGTCGAAAAACAAATTGTTTGAAGCACATTTGGAGAATGGCGATTACGATTTTGCAATTTCAGGATTTGCAGGTATACAGCAACGTATTAACAAAAACACTAGGACGTACCTTGAATCATCTGTGCTTTTGGCTATCTGCTACATCCGCAAGAAAGACATTATTGCTGCTGAGCCCATAATTAGAGAGGTTTTGGTCAACGATAAAGTAATTAAGTCACAGAGTCGTCGTACTGCATTTCGAAAACGTGTAATTGAACGGTTTAATGAAGAATGCATTTTGTTTGGATTACGAGATGAAGGTTTTGAGTTGCTGAAAATAGATGAAGTTGATAGAGAAGTTGTAAAGCTTATGGGATTGACTGAGGAGGAAGTATATCAAAGACTCGGTGAAGCTGTTACCTATAGCGCATTAAACAGTCTTCTTCGAATTGATCACTATTCTAAAAAGCAACTTCCTTCAGCTGAACGCAAATTGATCGGAGCACCTTTACAGAAATCCGACACACCTACCGTTGGCAAAACTTTGTTTGGTTCAGTCAGACGCGTTCTTTACAAATCTATTTGTGATCCTGACAGCGAAATTTATAAAACATGGTTTAACAATGGAATGAAGGTAGTGCTTGAGAAGAAGTTCATTGTGGGAGCAGTTGTTAGTATCTTGACAGGCTTGGGCATCGGCATTAAAGCGATAGCTATTTCTGTAGTAGCCCTGATTATCAAATTTGGAATTGAGGTGTTTTGTGATCGGTACAAGCCTGGCGGGATAATGGAACTTAGGTAAATATGGTGTCAATGAAGATCAACCCATCGTTTAATCTTGATAAACTTGAAGTGACCATCAGCGATCAGCAGCGGGCAGAGGCACTGTGACGCAATGCCTCTAAGCAAGCGTTACATGAAACTTAAAAAAACTTATGTTCATTTCTGTACTTGAAAGATTTTCAAAACCCCCGTGGAGTGCAAAGGGTCAGTTGTTCTTAATAAGAGATAACTGGAATGATTATAGCTTTTACACCCTGTATCATGTCCTATACAAAGATGAGAATGGGGAAACTCATGATTTGACGTACGTAAAGATTGGATATTACGGACAGGAAGAGGGAGGACATTCATTAGAAGTCGGTGAGCGGTATGAGCAATTACCGCAGCAATATTTTTCCCTTGGGAGCGAGGATTACTATGAAAATTTAAACCTTCTTGGAGAAGAAACAAGAGAGAGAATTTTGTATGTATTACGGGATATTGCTAGGTACCCAGACATTTACCTTCAAGCCTCCAAAGAGCGTGTAACAACGACCTCTTTGATGCGAGGGATAAGTGAGACGGAAGTTAATGGACAGCTACGTAGAATGGCAAATGGAGGCAGCAGGCTGATAGGTTATAATTTCCAATATGAAAGTCCTCTGTTGCCTGGAATTAACTCCTCTTATTCCCTTGAGTTCAATGTTACTCCAGAATCATTACCTCCTACAAATGTAAATGCACTAATTGGTCGGAACGCAGTAGGGAAAACTTCTCTTTTTAGTTCAATAGTAAAATCGTTTATATCGGGAAGCGAAAGCGCTGTTAAGGGTGTATTTACATCGGAGGAACTTTTGGATAATGGTCATGTCTTCGCTAACCTCATAATGATTTCGTATAGTGCCTTCGATGATGCTGGACTTTTATCCGAAGAAGAGCTCGACAACATGTCTATTCCTTATACTTATATTGGACTAAAAAAAATTGTAGCTGCTTCCCCTGTATTGAAGGATTCAACGGAATTGAACCGAGAATTTGTTTCTAGTTTATCCAATTGCAGGAAGTCTCTAAAGCAGAACCGATGGGTTGATGCAATTAAGAGCTTGGAATCCGATCCTCATTTTAGGGACGAAAATTTCTCTATTCTTACTGAAATTGAAAAAGATGATCAGTTTGAAGAAGTATCATCAGCATGTTTTCAAAAATTGAGCTCCGGTCATAAGATTGTGCTACTCGCCGTCACGAGATTAGTTGAAACTTTAGAAGAAAAAAGTCTGGTGTTAGTTGATGAGCCTGAAACCCATTTACACCCCCCTTTGCTGTCTTCCTTTATCACAGCGATGTCAACACTAATGGGCGAGACCAATGGTGTTGCAATAGTTGCAACACATTCACCGGTTGTGTTACAAGGCGTCCCCCGAGCTTGTGTATGGAAACTTAGGAGAAACGGGACTCATTCTATCGCAGAAAGATTGGAAATTGAGTCTTTCGGTGAAAACGTAGGAATATTAACTAGCCAAGTATTTGGATTTGAAGTGACGAATTCAGGATTCCATAGGAAGTTACAGGAATTGGCTGCAGACGAGCCAAGTTATGAGGAGGCACTGGCAAGGCTTAATGGGCAGTTGGGGTTAGAAGGAAAGGCTATTCTAAAAAGCTTGTTTTACCAAAAGTCGAAATCGGATGAAGGTAATCGGTAGACCATTGATAACGCTAAAACAAGTGTTTGATGCATGTGTTAATGACATAGCAGAAGGAGATAAGAAGCAAAGTTTTATCGATTGCTATGACGTCTTAGCAGACGCCGAAGCATTTTTTAATGGAAAGGTTATATCACAGGAGGTTTATCAGATTGAGACTGCGAAAAGTATTCTTGGCTCCATTGGGAAAGAGGAAATGGTTTGGCTTTATGAATACAAGATGGTTCAACGGAATGGTAGGGATTACTACGACTATATTCGAGCTTCAGCACCCTTTGGGAAATGCCCACTCTGTTCGGTTAGAGAAGTTGAAACACTTGACCATTATCTTCCGAAGACACAGTTTCCGGCACTTGCGATAACTCCAATAAACTTAGTGCCGTCTTGTAGCCCTTGCAATACTGGCAAGAAGATAAAATATCCGCGTACGACTGCTGAACAGACCCTTCATCCATACTATGATGATATTGAGAAGGATAACTGGCTTTCAGCTCATTTAATTAAGACTGATCCGATCGGTTTCCATTTTTTTGTAAATGCGCCTGAAGCATGGGACCATGTTAAAGCAGATAGAGTAAAGAATCATTTCGAATCATACGGATTAGATGAACTTTTTTCTGCCAAAGCTAATGAAGAACTGCGGGGCTCACAAAGCTATCATCAGGCATTATTTAATCACAGCTCCGAACTTTTGAAGTTTCATTTAGAAGAATCGGGAAAAAGTAGAGCTTTAAACTTGGGAGTAAATTCTTGGCAAGCTGTGATGTATAAAACGCTAGCAAGTGACGAATGGTTTTTGAGTGAAGGGGTTCTTATTTAAAGTATATATGATGTCCACCAACCAACCAGTATCCAAAATCTGGTCCTTTTGCAATACCCTCCGCGATGATGGCGTAGGCTATGGTGACTACCTGGAGCAGCTTACAGATCCATTTTTCTGTCATTAATTCTTGAAAGGCCTGAGTTCAAAAGACCTGTCCGCCCCACCGCAAAGCAAAAACAAGCAGCAGCGATAAAAAACATATCCACCTTGGCCTGTTGACGGAAACCTTGTTTATCAATAGTGGTCGTCCAAACACTGTTTAGCTTGTTTTCGGCGGCATATTTCAGCAGGGATTTAAGCTTTCCCGGATGTTGGTAGAACTGGTTACTCCATTTTATCTCAACAGCCCATACCGGTTTTCCTGGTTTATCTACCGCCACCAGGTCCACCTCTCCGCCATTCCAGGCAGCATAATGTAATGGATAGGGAAACGTGCTCCAATGAAGATATTGTGCCACGATGGCCGTTTCGACCATCTGTCCGAATTGTTCGTCTCCTGCGCTTATTGGCGTAAACAGCGCACACCTCATGCTTGGGTTGGTGAGGAACAGCTTAAACCGGCTTGCCCGTTGAAAGCGCCTGCTGTTCATATTAACAGGATATAATACTTTAATAAGGAACGCTGCTTCGAGATATTCCAGATATTTCCTTATTGTTACCTTGTCCACCCCGCTCTCCTGAGATAGTCCTTCAAGATTAAATTCATTTCCGCTGTTCCATGCAATAACATTGAATAAGGAATTCAACTCCTGTACATCGCGTATCCCATAAAGGCTCGGCAGGTCGCGTAGCAATACCTTATCAATAATATCGCTGCGAATAAACCGTCCCGGATCATCACGAATAGCCTCGTTAAAGATCACTTCAGGGTATCCGCCGTAATTGATATATTCATGAAAATGATGGTTTAAGGTTGAAAAGTCGCTTGTGGAAACGATGCTTTTTGGCTCGCCGGCATCGGTCTCAATAGTGCTATCCTCAACAAGGTGTGTCAATCCTTTCAGATGCAGGTATTCCTGAAAGGTAAGTGGCGGCAACATGAAATCAGTGAATCGACCGGCGCCGCTTTCATTGCTCTTGAGGCGCAGGGCGGCAGCCGCGGAACCACTAACAATGATGCGCGTATTAGGAAAAAAGTCAACCATTGTTTTCAGATGTCTTTCCCAGTCCTTAAGATATTGTATCTCATCGAAAATAAGCGTATAACCTTCGGGATCGTCATCCCCCGCTGCAGTTCTCACCAGAGCAAATAGTTGCTCCAGCCCTTGATTGTTATATATTGGAGCATCTATTGAGAGAAAGCAAACTTTCCGGCGTGGTGCTCCTTCCTCGATCAAGCGCTTGATAAGTTGGTGAAGCATTACTGTTTTTCCAACACGTCGGGGTCCCATTAAAACCAACGCTCTTCTCACAGTAATTTGGGTAGCCATTTCAAAAAACCTGTCGAAGTAAAGTCTGCGTGGCAAATCTGACTGAGGACTGAATAAACCATTTGTCGGCCACCAAGGGTTTTCGAGCCGCATTCTGGCAATGATTTGTTCAGGTGTAATACTTCTTATTTTTGCCATACTGCAGAAATTTATTGCTAAATTAGAATATTATGACAAAATAAGAACATCATGATGTCCTTATTTGCAAAAAATGTCCAGATTCCCCACCGTTCAGAAATGAATTAGCATCACGCTAACGGGTTTGGAAGTAATCATTTGTATCTTGTCACGCGCATAAATTCCGAATGCAGAACAGCCAATGTCCACCAACCAACTAGTATCCAAAATCTGGTCCTTTTGCAATACCCTCCGCGATGATGGCGTAGGCTATGGCGACTACCTGGAGCAGCTTACCTATCTGCTGTTTCTGAAAATGGCAGATGAACTGAGCAAGCCGCCCTACAACAAGACGCTGGCTATACCGACAGAGTACAACTGGGAAAGCCTGACCACCAGACGTGGCGCAGAACTGGAAGGACATTATACCACCTTGCTGCGAGAACTCGGTCAGCAAAAGGGGACACTGGGCCAGATATTTACCAAAAGCCAGAACAAGATACAGGACCCTGCCAAGCTGTATAAGCTAATAGACCTGATAGACAAAGAGAACTGGCATATACTCGGTGCAGATGTAAAAGGCGAGATATATGAAGGCCTGCTGGAGAAGAACGCAGAAGATACCAAGAGCGGAGCCGGACAGTACTTTACCCCTCGTGCGCTGATCAAAACCATGGTGCACTGCCTGCGGCCGGAGCCGATGAAGACCATCGCAGATCCTGCCTGTGGCACGGGCGGCTTTTTCCTAGC
>DATJDP010000201.1:0-13175 GCA_035497355.1 Flavipsychrobacter sp. | reverse complement strand
CCCGAGCGGGATGCTAAAACCAGAGGGCGATTAATGAGTTACCAAACACGTAGGGGCAGACCTATGTGTCTGCCCTAATGAGAACGCCAATGATCGGAAGACACCCACTGGTGTATGCTTTCTTCTTTGAAGAAACAGTAGAGGGCAGCTAATGCTTTTCACCTTCAGGAATTCTTTTCTTCGCTGCCATGACGCCGTATAGTTGTGTTTTATCATGTTTCGGGGGTTCCCTCCCAATTTGTCTGAATCAGGATTTATAAGATTTAAAGATTAGCTTGATTGTAGAAGGGCTATTTGACGCTGAGCATATAATGACGCCTTTTTTATGTTTTGACTACCGCCAGTAGCGCAGCAATGATGATGATAGCATAAGAGTTGATTAACGCCCTCCAGCTCGGCATAAAAACAGCGTCACGAAGCCAGGCAGAGAACTGCGTTAACAGCGTATAATTTGTCTGAATCAGGATTTATAAGATTTAAGGATTTGCAAGATTGCAGAAAAGCCGGCTTTAGCTTAATAGCTATTCGACACTGAAAGAAAGGAGGTGATGCGAGCATTAACCACAGATTGCTTTGGGCAAGCCCGCGCAATGACGAAGTGTTTTTTAATAGTGGGGGCGCATGAGAAGCAGACCAACGCAGCATGACTATTCCATTGCCATATTCCCAAAAGGTAAGAACAGATTTTCATTGTTGGCAAATATTACCTAAATAGGTAACTTTGTCGGTGGATAATTTCAAAGGTGAAATACGCTGCATAAAGATTTACGGCGACGACTTCTGGCTATTTTACAACAAACAAACTCAAAAAATAAAAGAACGTATCCTTTGGACAATTCGCCTTGTAAAAGATATTCCAAGAGTGCCGGAACAATATCTGAAACATTTGGAAGGATCTGAAGGGCTTTATGAGATAAGGGTGAGTTCGGGCAACAATATTTTTCGGATCTTCTGCTTCTTTGATGAAGGACAATTAGTGATATTGCTTAATGCTTTTCAAAAGAAGACCCAAAAAACGCCAACGGATCATTTAGAAAGAGCAAAAAAATTAAAAAAGCAGTACTATGAAGACAAAAAACAAAACCGTTGATCTCGAACAATTTATCGACGCTGAATTTGGTGAACCGGGAACGAAAAAAAGAGACAAATTTGAAGAAGGCTACCAGTCATTTAAGCTTGGTGTGATGCTTCAGGAACTTCGCAAGCAAAAAAACATGACTCAGCAGGAACTTGCTGAAAAATGCGGCACCACTAAAAACTATATATCCCGGATTGAAAATGATGCAAGTGACATCCGGCTTTCAACACTAATGCGAATTGTGAGAGAAGGATTCGGTGGGCACTTAAACCTGTCGATTAACATATAGATTCGCAACGCAGCATGGAAGACACCCACTGGTGTACGCTTTCTTCTTCGAAGAAATAGTTGATGGCAGCTAATGCTTCAGCTTCGGTAGTTCTATTCTTCGCATCCATGACGCCGTTTAGTTATCTATGCTCTATGCATTTCGTGGGTTCCCTCCCAATTTGTCTGAATCAGGATTTATAAGATTTAGGGATTAGCAAGATTGCAGAAAAGCCGGCTTTAGCGTAATAGCTATTCGACACTGAAAGAAAGAAGAGGTGATGCGAGCATTAACCACAGATTGCTTTGGGCAAGTCCGCGCAATAACGAGGTGTTTTTAATGGTGATTTGTGGGAGGAACCCGAGCGGGACGCTAAAACCAGTGGGCGATTAATGAGTTACCAAACACGTAGGGGCAGACCTGTGTGTCTGCCCTAATGATAACGCCAACGAAATCAATAGTCAATCTGGAGGTTCAGGGCTTCTTTGAGCCTTAGAAGGTCGGGGTTCTTTTGTGCCATCATCTCAAACACTTCGGTTTTGCTCAGTACTACAGGCTGGTCCTGCGCAGTTTTATCTTCCCGAACCTCGGTAGTGACGCGTACCATGATGCCGGTTTCCTTGCGGAAGTAATCGATAAGCAGGTTGCGCTGCTCTTTTGCATATTCTTCGGTCAGCCCGTTGGGAGCTACGATCTTCACTTCATCAGGAGCAGCCATCTCTACTTTCATGGCCGAGAACTGGGCATGATAGACGCTTTTATTTTCGGCCTGTAGCATTTGCTTGTACTGCTCATACACTTTCTGTATCACCTCGTCTGTCAGTTCCTTTTTCTCCTGTACTACGGCAACAGCACTATTCACAGCGGCATCAATATCATCCATTATATTTCTACTGATGCGGCGCGCCGGGGATGACTGGTGACCATTACCATTAACGGGATGACTATGACCGCTAACAGGCGGCGGTGTAGCCTGGCTTTGAGGAGGAACCGAAGAAGCCGGCACAAAGGCTTTTGGTGGCTCTGCAACCATATCGCCAGCAGGCACAGAAGCCTTGGGTTGTACCTGCGGTGCTGCCGGAGGTGGTGTTTTTGGTTCGGCTACCGGCCTTGCAACGGGGTTGCTGCTAAACTTTTTTTTTAGTTCTGATGCATCGGTTGCCTGCAGTAAATAGCACAGCCTTATGAGGCACATTTCCACATGCAGCCGTTTATTGGTCGCGTTCTTGTAATTCAGCTCACTTTCGCTCAATACATTGAGCGCGGAGAGAATAAAGGAAGGAGGTATTTGGTTGGCTTTATCGAAATAGACCGGCTTATGTTCATTAGGTACATCCAGCAGTTTGGCCATGCGCTGATCTTTGCACAACAGCAGATTCCGGAAATGTCCAGACAGTCCTTCTATGATCACATTGCCTTCAAAGCCCCTTTCCAGCACACCATCCAGTTCCAGCAGTGTCCCGCTTACATCCTGACTGAGCAGATAGTCCGTGAGCTTGAAGTAAAAGTCAGCATCGAGCATGTTCAGATGCTCCATGGTAGCGCTGTAGGTGAGCTGTCCGTTGGTAAAGCTCGCAATACGGTCGAGCATAGACAGTGCATCGCGCATGCAGCCCTCGCTTTTTTGCGCCACTACGTGCAAGGCAGCTTCCTGCGCCAGCATACCCTCTTTAGTAGCAATGCTATGCAGGTGATGAACGATATCGTCTGTTGTTATCCTTTTAAAATCGAATATCTGGCAGCGGCTAAGGATAGTAGGAAGTATTTTGTGCTTTTCTGTGGTAGCCAGAATAAATATGGCGTAGGGAGGTGGCTCCTCCAACGTTTTCAGGAATGCATTGAAGGCCGCAGCACTGAGCATGTGTACCTCATCTATGATGTATATCTTATACTTTCCCTGCTGGGGTGCAAAACGCACCTGGTTTACCAGTTCCCGTATATCCTCCACGCTGTTGTTGCTAGCAGCATCGAGTTCAAAAATATTGAAAGAGGCATTGTTGCGAAAGCTCAGGCAGCTCGGACACTCGTTGCAGGCCTCCATATCGTCAGTAGGATGCTCGCAGTTGATGGTCTTGGCAAGGATACGCGCACAGGTGGTCTTCCCTACCCCACGCGGACCACAAAACAGGTAAGCATGCGCCAGATGCTGATGCCGGATCGCATTTTTAAGTGTAGTGGTAATATGTCCCTGCCCTACTACTGTGTCAAAAGTCTGAGGACGGTATTTCCGTGCAGATACTATATAATTTTCAGCCATTTACCCCGTATTACTTCAAAAGTAAACAGGCGAAAGCGAATAGAAAAATGAAGTTTTCCGGTGGTTTGGCGGCCAAAAACCTCAGTCTTTGTAGGATTTGCAGTTCATATTGAGAGACACCTCCTTAAACATGGCTTTGAAATAGGCGGTATCCAGCGTCATATTACCCAGGGAATAATAAGATATAGTTAAAACAGACTGCATGGAGGCTGCACTGGTGCCGAAGGCGGGCTTTAAGTCCGTAGTCAGGTAACCCTGATAGAGAAAATCTGTCTTCATATTCCCGTCGTTCTCTGTGGCAAGCGTTAATATCTTGCTGCCATTGCCATTCCAGCTTGCGGTGCCGTCTATTTGTACGGGTACCGTGGTTTGAAAGGCGTTTCCGGTAAGTATTTTATACTCAAGGGTCACTGATTCATCGGGGCAGATACCGGTTCCGGACTGCTTCAGCATGAATATTCTGTGATATTTGTTGGTCTGCACCAGCACATTATTCTCCGTCCATTCCGATTCAGAAAACACAAATTGCACATTCTTATTCATTGAAACACTTGTATTCTGCGCGGCGCCGCAATGGTCTGGTGCTGGTGCATCTGTCTTGTTGCAGCTTATGGTAATAAAGGCGCTGAAAAAAATGGCTACAGCTGTTTGAAATCCCTTTTTCATCTTCGTGCGTTTTTAGTGAAAGAATACTACGCCGAACGGGATAGAAAAAACAGGCAAGTGAGTAGAATACAAAAGTACTACCCACCTGATTTGACGCTAAGGTGAAAAAAGGGGGAATTCAAAGCAGCATTGCATTCTAAGCGCTAAGGCTTTGTTGCATCTGCTTTACTTTTTCAAGATTTTTCTCTTTGAAATCAAGCAGCTTTTTGCTTAAGCCTTCATCATGAATAGCAAGCATTTGCACAGCAAGCAGACCGGCATTGTAGGCAGCATTGATGGCAACCGTGGCAACCGGCACTCCGTTGGGCATCTGGACAATAGACAGCAAAGAATCCCAGCCGTCTATAGAATTGGAAGACTTTACAGGCACACCAATAACGGGCAAGGTAGTGATAGCCGCCACCATGCCGGGTAAGTGAGCGGCACCGCCTGCACCGGCAATAATGACCTTCAGTCCTTTTGATACCGCCTCTTTAGCATAATCGAACATGATCTGCGGGCTGCGGTGCGCCGAAACGACGTTAAACTCCACCTCTATTCCGAATTCCTTCAGAATGTTTACCGCAGGACGCATTACATCTGCATCAGAACTGCTACCCATTATAACTCCTACCAAAGGCTTACTCATATCAGTTGTTTAAAATATTTCTAACAGTTTCTGCCGTTGCGAGTGCGCTGGCTGATGTCTGGTCAGTAATAGTTACATGTCCGAGTTTCCGTCCCGGCTTTTCCTTTTTGCCGTACCAATGTACGTGCACATTTTTCATAGTCAGCAAAGACCCGACAGCAGATGAGAGATTGCTGCCTGTTGCGGCCTTACCGAGAATATTCACCATTGCCGATGCTGCTTTAATGCTGGTATCGCCCAGCGGAAAACCAAAGATGGCACGTATCAATTGCTCATACTGAGAGGTAACGCATGCCTCTATGGTGTGGTGACCACTATTGTGGGGACGCGGAGCAAGCTCATTGACGATCACTTCATCCGCATCTGTAACGAACATTTCTACTGCCACAATGCCTACGAGGTCTATAGCCTTTGCCACACTTATAGCAAGATCGCAGGCCTTTCTGGCTGTTGCCTCGCTAACCCGTGCAGGGCAAAGCTGGTAGTCGAGGATATTCTTCTCCTTATCGAATACCATGCTTACAGGATCGAAAAACCGCACCTCACCAATCTCATTCCTGCCAACAATAACAGATATCTCTTCTTTAATGTTTACGAGGTCTTCTAAAACCGACGGCGCTTCGAAGGCATTCTCAATGTCTGCCTCTGTCCGCAACATCATGACGCCTCTTCCGTCATACCCTTCCCTGCATAACTTAAGACACTTAGGGAATGCAACATGGGCAAGTTCTGACTTATTCTGAATCAACGTGCCGGGCACTACGGGAATACCATGGGATTGCAGGAACTGCTTCTGAAGCCACTTATCCTGCACCATACCTATAATTTCAGGAGCAGGGAACACCTTCTTTCCCATATCGCGCAGGACCTTCAATGCTGCTACATTCACCGCTTCCTTTTCGATGGTAATAATGTCCACGGTCTTTCCAAATTCAAGAACCGCATTATAATCCAGAGGATCGCCATTGATAAAAGAAGAACTATAAAGGGAGCAGGGCGCCTGCGGATCAAGTTCCAGTAACGATACCGGCAAGCCAAAACCTATTGCAGATTGAATAAGCATAGCGCCGAGCTGTCCACCACCAAGAATTCCTAAACGAGACTCTGTCATGTATCTATTTTGCCGTTGCAAAGGTAAAACGCGAAGTCAGATTTTAAGCGATAACTTAGTTTTAAGCCAGCCCGACATGGGCTGAAGATGTGGTTAATGCGTCGTTATTATTACATTTCCTCTTTCAATATCCTTTATTATCTTTCTATTTTGCACCCAAAATCAACCCGTAAAGAGATGAACCGACTATTCAGCAAGATAGCTTTGATACTCGCCCTGCTCACTTTAAACCTCACTGTGTTTGCCCAAAAGCCGGAGGTAGGCTGTGTGGATGTAAACGTGCAGGGACAGGCAGATGCAGTAAAGCTTGGCTTTTCTAAAAAAGGCATGACCGTATTCCAGGAGGCGATGTTTTCTATGCACTCTATGGAGCCCACACCTGTGGCAGTAAAACTGTACAAGGGCATCACTTACCAACTCATTTTTGTAGGCAGCGAGAGCGCTTCTAAAATAATAATGGAGATCTATGACGGCAGCGATAAAAAGATAGACGAAGAGGTAGAGCGTGGCTCCTCCAACAACATTATTTATGCCTTTACCCCTGAGAAAACCGATGTATATCTGATAACATTAATTCAGAAAAAAGGCGTGAAGGAAATGTGTGGCTATTTTGGAGTGATGATGAAAGGGAAGCTTCCGGCAACAGCAGTAAAAGCGCAGCCCGTAGCGAAGCCAGTGAACCAGCCAATGGCAGCGCCTGCTAAAACTGCACCTGTGAAAACAACCACTGCCCCACCTGTAAACGCTCAGCCGGTGGAGAGATCGACCAGATCGAAAGAACTGCCTGCGAACCAGCGGCCAAATCCTAATCGTACCCGCGCTACTAACGAAGCGCTGAAGGAACAAAAGCGGTAATGATATAGATTTGTCCTTATGGACGTAAAAATAGAAGAAAGTTGGAAGGCTGTCCTGAATAAAGAATTCGGACAGCCTTACTTTTCTCAGATCGTCAGCTTCTTAAAATCGGAGAAGCAGAAAGGCAAAACCATATATCCTGCCGGCGCAAATATCTTTCGGGCATTTGATGCCACTCCATTTGAACAGGTTAAAGTAGTGATACTCGGGCAAGACCCCTATCACAATCCTGAGCAGGCGCACGGCCTGGCATTCTCTGTACAGCACGGCGTTACTACCCCACCCTCTCTCGTTAATATATATAAGGAACTTCATGCTGATATCGGTTGCCAGATTCCCGCTCATGGGAACCTGGAGAAATGGGCGCATCAGGGAGTACTGCTATTGAATGCCGCACTGACCGTGGAAGCCAACATGCCTATGTCTCACAGCAAGATTGGCTGGCATGAATTCACCAACGATGTCATCAGGACGATAAGTGACCAGAAAGAACATGTAGTGTTTATGCTCTGGGGTGGCTTTGCGAAAAGCAAACAACAATTGATAGATAAATCCAAACACTTAATTTTGACCGCCGCTCACCCGTCGCCATTATCGGCGCACAGCGGTTTTTTCGGCTGCCGGCACTTTAGCAAAGCCAACGAATGGCTTGCATCGCAGCGGATGGCACCCATAGACTGGTCAATAGAATGAGACTTATTAAACAAGTAGCAGGAACGATTTTCTTTATTTATGCCATTCTGTTGTTCGTGGCTACGATGCTTGTCATCTTTATCCCGGTATGGATGACCACCCTCTTCTCAGAGCCCCGGCGCTCAAAGCTGTTACACCCTATTTTCAAAGCATGGATGGGCGTTTACCTGCCCCTGGTGTTTTGTCCGGTGATCAGAAAGGGGAAAAAGCACTTCAAAAAAGGGAAGAACTATGTGGTTGTCGTCAACCATAATTCCCTGGCCGACATTCCTGTGTCCTCTCCATGGATTCCCGGGCCGAACAAAACGCTGGCAAAAGTGGAAATGGCTAAGATCCCCGTCTTTGGCGTTATTTACAAAGCGGGCTCTTTACTGTTAGATAGAAAAAAAGAGTCAAGCAGGAGGGAAAGTTTTCAGAAAATGCAGCAAATGCTGGACCTCGGTCTGCACTTGTGCCTGTACCCCGAAGGAACCAGAAACAAGACCGATAAGCCCCTGCAAAACTTTTACGACGGCGCTTTTATTACTGCTATCCGGTCGCAAAAGCCCATAATTCCTGCGTTGATATTTAATACAAAACGCATCTATCCCGCTATTAAGAGCAAGTTCTGGGCAACGCCAATGCCAATTTACATTCACTTTCTGGAGCCGGTATCTACCGAAGGTTTAACTTTGAATGATACAGCAGCATTAAAGGAGCGCATTCATCAAATGATGGAAAGCTATTATGTTGCAAACGGCAAAAAGGCATGACATACACAATAATCGGAACCGGCAATATGGCGTGGTTTCTGGGCAGTAGATTGAACGGTGCCGGCTTTGAGTGCAAAGCTGTTTACGGAAGGAACGAAGTGGAAGCTCTCCAGCTTTCGGAGTCGATGAACGCACCGGCCCTAAGCGACCTGGCAGCACTACCGGAAACCGACTGTTGTATCATCACCGTTTCCGACAGCGTGATCCCTGAAATAACAGAAAATATTCACCTGCAAAATACGGTGGTCATCCATACTGCAGGCTCCGTTTCTCTCGACGTGATCTCACAGAAGGACAAAGCAGTGCTATGGTGTATCTACTCTATTAATAAAAAGAACCTTCCTTATCATACGGGAATTCCCGCCGTTTATGAGGCCTCCACGGAAAAAGCCCGAAAAACGGTGCTTGAGATCGCAAGCGTCATCTCAGACATTATCAGTGAGGCCAACTTTGAGCAACGCCAATGGCTGCACTTATGCGCGGTGATCAGCAACAACTTCACCAACCACCTGATGGCTATCTGCGAAAAGATCTGCGATGAACAACAACTTCCCTTCTCGCTGCTGCAGCCCATATTAAAACAAACTTTCAGAAATATTGATGCTTCCTCTCCAGCCAGTCTCCAGACAGGGCCGGCGAGAAGAAACGATATCGGAACAACGAAGGAGCATCTTACCTTACTGGCCGCTCATCCTCTCTGGCAGCAGCTTTACCAGGTACTCACTAAGTCTATAGAAGATATGTATTCTAAAAAGAAATAGCGAACCGTAACTTTGCGCGAAATCAGAAGAAACGAATAATGTATACGATTCGATTTAAGTTTGAACAAGCAGGACTGGAGCCGGTAACAATAGAGAATGTAGCACCGGGAATAAGCATTTTAGAAGCAGCCCTTGAACATGACATTGAATTACATCATAACTGTGGAATGGTCTGCGCATGCAGTACTTGCCATATTTACCTCGAAGAGGGCGAAGATCATGTACCGGAAATAACCGATCGCGAAGAGGATTTTATTGACAGAGCAAGGAATCCAAAATTAAAGTCCCGACTTGGCTGCCAATGTATATTGGACGATGGCGAGGGAACAATAGAGGTTACTATTCCGGATCAGTCGCTGATACACGGGGAGTAGCAGGGAGCAGAAGGCAGAGAGCAGAGAGCAGAAAGCAGAAAGCAGGGAGCAGAATGCAGAGAGTGCGCTTGTCATCCTGAGCCTGTCGAAGGAGAAAGCAGGGAGCAGAGTGCAGAAAGCAGAGTGTACGCTTTGTCATCCTGAGCCTTTCGAAGGAAAAAAGAAAGACAAAAGTCAAAAGTCGAAAGTCAAAAAGATCAAAGTAGAAAGGGGAAAAACTGCTATTTACCCATTCACAATTCATAATTTTCAATTCTCAATTATTAACAAATGAGCCATTACGAGCCACCGATCCACTGGAGTGATCATGAAGACATAGCAATGAAACTATATGAGCGGTTTGGTGATGAATTTGGAGAAAGTCAGATATACCGCCTCAGATTTACCGACCTGATGACTTGGATTTTAGAGATTCCCAACTTTGCAGGCACAAAGGAGCAATGCAATGAGGGCCACCTGGAAATGATTCAAAGCACCTGGGTGTACGAATGGAGAGACAACCAGAAATAAAAAATCAAGGTATAAACGAAAGAGTCCTCCAAAAGGACTCTTTTATAAATAATACAAAACCTAGTAGGTACGTTTCACTTTTACAGAACGATAAGCACGCGTGTTCTTAGCTTTATCATGCTTCTGAGGATAAGACTTAGGGTTAGCACTCGCCCCACGGTACGGATCTCTCGGGAACGCACTTTTATGACATGATTGTAGAGTAAAAAACGCGGCGACAATCAGAGTTGAAAATATCAGGACGAATACTTTTTTCTTCATGGGCGTTAATTTACAAGACATTTATCAATTATCAAAAAGGGGCGGATGAAAAGTAGAAAGTGGGGAGACAAAAGTATCAAGTAGAAAGTAAAAAGTAGAAAGTAGAAAGACAAAGTATCAAGTAGAAAGTAGAAAGTAGAAAGTAGAAAGTAGAAAGTAGCAAGTATTAGGTAGGAAGTAGAAAGTAGAAAGACAAAAGTATCAGGCATTAACTCATTTGAAGAAAAAGACGAACATATTTGCCATTATCGGAAGCGCCAGCTCCAATTCCGCCAATCAGAAGCTGGTTGAGTGTATAGCTGCACTTACCACGGAGCAGTGGGAAATAACGGTTTTTACGCAACTGAAAGACCTTCCCCACTTCGATCCTGAACTTTCCCTGTATCACCCACCTGAGCTGGTCATAGCATTTCGGGAGTCGGTTGCAAATGCGGACGCCATTCTGGTTTGCACTCCGGAATATGTGTTTAGTATTCCCAGTGGATTGAAAAACGCTATTGAGTGGTGTGTAGCTACGACTGTCTTTTCCGACAAGCCGACGGGCTTAATTACCGCATCTGCGGACGGCCGGAAAGGGCACGAAGAGTTGCAATTGCTGATGAAAACGCTGGGGTGCCGGTTTTTAGAAGAAACGACTTTGCTGATCTCCGGTGTAAAAAGTAAAATAACAGAGGCGGGCGCTATTGGCGACGATAAAACATATCAGCACCTGGTTCAATTCATTGACGCCTTCAGGCAGTTGATAAATGAAGACGCTATCAATACAAATCTTTCCCCTTTCTAAATCACGTCATGCTTTAAGGTCCCAATGAAATACGAGAGGGCCGTCTTTACCGTATACAGGATCTTGTTTCGGTAGCGGCACATTCCGGATATTCTCCATTTCCTTCGATCGCTCTTCCGTCTTCCCATAACACATGTCAAACAACTGATCCAGGGGATAGGCACCTACGCATACAAAATCATCTGTAGCCTCTATGCACTTATGGCTCGTGCCGGCTGGCAGTATCAGACAGTCGCCCTGCTGAAACCTAACTTCCACGCCTGACGGTCCGCCGAGCATGAGTTGCGCGGAGCCGCTGCAAGCCACCAACACCTCGTGGGCCGTGCTATGAAAATGGTGATAATCAAAGATGCCATTTCGCCAGAAATGATGCCAGTCATTTTCTGCAAAAACCCGTTCTATCGTTTTAGAGGCTTCGTCTGGGCTGCTGATCTGAAAAGCATGCTCGTACAAAACAACAGGGAGCAGAGGATTGTTGGGAAATACCCCATCATCATCAAGCAGATAGATCTGGGTATGCTCTGGTAATAATATTCCGGAAAGATATTGCTTCATGGGCCGGTCTTTTCTTTAACTGTAAAAAAACATTGCCAGATCGTTCTTCAAAGATTAGCTGCTAACTTCGGGGGGTCAAAACTTATCCCATGCTTGGTGCTCTTTCTGCAGAAGAAATGATAGAAATGTTGCGAAATAATGCCATTGGACGGATAGGATGTAATGATGGCGACACGACGTATATCGTTCCGGTGAGCTATGTCTTTGACGATAAAAGCGTGCTGTGCCATTCGCGCGACGGGCTGAAGATCAGCATGATGCGTCGTAATCCTAACGTCTGTTTTGAGGTAGATGAAATAAAGGACTATAACAACTGGCGGAGCATTATACTGTGGGGTGTCTATGAGGAGCTGACCGAAGAAAGCGATATAGCATATGCGCAGCAGTTCTTCACAGAATACATGCTGGAAATGAAAACTACACGAACCGCTGTTCCTCCTGAAATGCAGCAAGAGCGCTTTCATGAGATCAAGCCGGAATATATACCTTCTATTTATTACCGAATTAATATCTTAAAAATGACGGGGCGCTTCGAACGTGCTCTGTAATATAAAACTTAGCAAACGAACAGAATAAATATTTGTACTTCTTACAGGTACTGTTTTTGTGAGTAGATTTGCTTCATCGCTATGGCTTTAGACATCTTTATAACGCTGTTCCTTGTTTTACTAAATGGTTTTTTCGTCGCAGCAGAATTCGCTATCGTAAAGGTTCGCTCTTCTCAGATAGGTGTACGGGAAGACATCAACAGCAACATTGCAAAAACAGCTAAAAACATTGTATCCAATCTTGATGCCTATCTCGCAGCGACGCAGCTGGGCATTACGCTCGCCAGTCTTGGTTTAGGCTGGGTGGGCGAAAGCGTCACTACCAATATTCTGCTACGGCTTTTCCACGCGGTAAACCTCCCGCTTTCAGAAAATGCCGCTCACAATCTGGCGGTGCCCATTGCTTTCGCAACTATCACCGTCCTGCACATAACATTTGGCGAGCTGGCACCGAAATCTATAGCGATACGCTACCCTGCCAATACCACCTTTTCGGTGGCACTGCCGCTAAAGATATTTTATATTGTGTTCCGTCCGTTTATCTGGATGCTGAACGGGCTGGCCAATGTGATCCTCAAAATCTTTGGTATTCATCCGGTTCATGGCAGTGAGATACACTCGGAAGAAGAGCTGAAAATGATCATTTCCGAAAGTCATGAAGGCGGTGCTATTGAAGAAACAGAGCGCGATCTGATACGCAACGTGTTTGATTTTGACGACCGGCGGGTATGGAATATCCAGACACTCAGAAAGAACGTGACGGCAATAGATGCCGGTCTGTCGCTGGACGACGCTATCAATTTTGCCATTAAAGAAGGCTACTCGCGCTACCCTGTTTGCGACGGTACGCTTGATGAGATCATTGGCATTATCTACACGAAAGACCTGATGCGAACAATGATCGCTCAGAAAAAGCCCAACGACCTTCGTCCGCTTCTGAGAAAAGTAGTGTTTATTGCGGAAAGCCGCCTGATAAAAGACCTTTTAAAGGAATTTCAGAAAAAGCATATTCAGATGGCGGTAGTGACAAATGAGATCGGCGAGGTATCGGGTATTGTCACTATGGAGGATATT
>DATJDP010000200.1:0-26054 GCA_035497355.1 Flavipsychrobacter sp. | reverse complement strand
TGCTGATGGTGTTGGTAAATGCCCATGTCCTGATGGTTGTGGTGGTTCTGGCGTTGCAGCTTGTGGTACTATCGGTGCAGGTAGCCTGAACTTCACAGGAAGCAGCAGCCGTATCACTCCGGGTATGCAATCTCAACTTTCTAACCTTGCTGCTCAGATGTCTGCAAACCCAACTTGTAAAGTGGTGATCATCGGTGCAGGTAATGCAAGCAAAGTGCAACAACAACGTAGCTGGGATCGCGTGAATGGTGTAATCGAGTACATGAGCGAAAAACATGGTATCGATCGTAACCGTTTCATCTTCCAATACGGTGCTCCTGGTGATGGCAACAGCGTAATGTATCGCTCTGCTAACTCTGGTGAAGAAGGACCTTCTAATGTAGCTCCTCCATTCCCTAATCTTAGAAGAGAGTAGTTTTTAAACAATAAATAATAACCGAAAAGGTCCTGCAAGTTGCAGGGCCTTTTTTTGTGTTATCCCACTGTTATCTACTTATGGGAAGGCACAATATTTTCTGTATACTTCTAAATTTGTAAAAAAAATGGTAAAAAAAATTTGGTGATGAATTAAAAAAAAGTATAGCTTTGCGGTAGTAAAAAGGGGAAACACCCTTTTGCTATTCCCACATAATATTTTTACCGGGTTCCTCTGGTAAAAATCCTGAGATATAAGGCGGAGACGGAGAACTAACTATTAATCATTGAAAAATGACTCAATGCCTGTATCATTTAACCACTACCAAGTAAAACGACTAACTATGGTCAGCAAAAACTACTTTTTGTTTGCCGGGATCAGCATGTTGCTTTCAACATCCGCTCTTCATGCTCAGGACTATCAAAGCACAACCACTACCACTACTACAAGCTGGACCAATCGGGACATGACCTATCGTGGCGGTAGTTACGATGTGTTGGATACGAACTACGTTCCGGCCTATCGGATGGATCAGCACCGAAAATTTCTGAACAATGAATACCAGTTTCCGGCTAAGCCGCGGAATATGTGGGAACTCGGAATAGGTGCAGGCTTGTATAACGTGTCAGGCGATGTACCCACACTGATGCTGTGGGAAAAAGGCGGATATGGCTTTCATGCCCACATTCGCAAGTCGTGGGGATATATGTTCTCCACCCGCCTGCAATACATCTATGGGATAGCAAAGGGTCTGCAGTGGCAGAACTCCGTGAACTATAGCCATAATGACGCGTGGTACAATGACGATATTGATGCGGATCAAAACGTTTATCATCCGCAAACCGTAGATAAATTCGGTAACCTTACCGAAGCACAGGACGCCATCCATTATAATTACAGAATGGAAGCCCACCAGTTGAACGTAGACTTTATGTTCAATACTAACAATATCCGTTTCCATAAGGCGCGTACAGGCCTTTCTTTCTATGGCTATATAGGTATCGGTGCCTTTGCGTACAATACCCATATCAATACGCGTGATGCAAACGGAGATAAGTACGATTTCAATGAGATAGTCGGCAGTACGCCTCAGGTGCATAATAATAGAAGGGAGATAAAGAGAAAACTGGAAGACGCTCTTGATGATACTTATGAAACCGATGCAGAGACGCTAAGAGGCGTAAGACGCCCGACGATCTTCAATAATAAAACGCTGGATTTCGCTTTCAGCGGTGGTCTTGGTGCCCAGTTTAAGATATCAAGACTCATGAATATCTCTATTGAAGACCGTATCACCTTCCCTCATGATGATGATTTATTAGATGGTCAGCGTTGGGCAGAACAGGCGCCGGGTATGCCAGTCTATACTCAGGATAATGATATGGTCAACTATTTCTCTGTAGGACTTAACTTCAATGTAGGTAATGCAAGAAAGAATGTAGAACCGCTTTACTGGCTTAATCCGCTTGATTATGTATACGGTGAAGTAAATGTTCCGCGCCATATGAAGCTGCCGGATGCAACTTTGCCTGACGCTGATATGGATGGTGTAACTGACCAGTTTGACCAGTGCCCTGGCACTCCTGAAGGTGTTCCTGTAGATGTGAACGGATGTCCTATGGATACGGATGGTGACGGCGTTCCTGACTATCGCGACAAGCAGTTGATCACACCTACTGAATGTCAGCCTGTGGATGAAGATGGTATTGGAAAATGTCCTTGTCCTGATGACTGTGCCGGCGTAAGCCATGTTAGCGGCCCATGTTCAGACATCGGAAGCGGCGTAATAAGCTTTGACGCTAACTCAGCCAGACTGAAACCATACAACCAGGCAAGACTTACTTCTCTTGCAGCACTTATGAAAGCGCATCCTGATTGTAAAGTGGTATTGATCGGTGCAGGAACCGGAAGCAAATTCGAACAACAACGTTCATGGGATCGTGTAGATGCTATTATCACCTACATGAGTGAAAGACACGGCATAGATCGTAACAGATTCATCTTCCAATACGGACAACCAGGAGATCCTAATACGGTAATGTACAGGACTGCTATGGAAGGAGAAGACGGACCTTCAAACGTAGCTCCTCCTTTCCCTAATCTGAGAAGAAACTAGAAAGCTTCGAAACAAAACAACAAACCCTGGCTCGCGCCGGGGTTTGCTGTTTTGAAACTATGAATTGTAAATTGTAGATTATGATTAGGGTACCGCAAGAATTATGACTTACGACTTAAAACTTACGACTTAAAACTAAATCAGCTGTCTGTGAAATTTCACCAGGCTCTCAATCGGACTTTTTTCAATACCTCCGAACTCTAATTCATACTGTTTGCAAAGCATTTTAATTACATCCTGAAACTCATAAGACACGGAACCCGTAAAGTATAATGGCGTTTTCCAGCTCTGGCGATACTTCATTATCTGGTGATGAAAGAAATCGTTGATACAGTCCTCCACAATATTCTCAATCATATAATGTCCACGATTCTCTTTGAGTAACTGCACAAACGTGGCCAGGTAACGGTTGGGGAAAAGCTCAGAATACAGGCGCCTGAGGATCGTCCCGATGTCATTACCGTACAACTGCTCAAAAGCCATTTTTAGCTCAGGATCGAAGGTATTGTATGCATAATACTGTAACACGCGTTTGCCAAGGTAATTGCCACTACCCTCATCTCCGGCAATATAGCCGAGAGAAGTCTGGCGCTCTCTGATCTTCTTACCATCGTAATAGCAGGAATTGCTGCCGGTGCCCAGAATACACACAATCCCCTTTTGATCGCCACACATAGCCCGTGCTGCTCCCATCATGTCGCAATTCACCTCCACCTGTTTCGTGCCGAAATACTGCTTTAAAATATCTGACAGCTTCTTTTGCTGCTCTTCCCTGCTCGCTCCTGCCCCGTAAAACGCGATCTGATCTGTTTTGAACTTTGAAGTCTCCCATTTCAACTCCTGCTCGAGCAATAAAAGGATCTGCTCTGAAGACTGCAAATAGGGGTTAATACCCGAGGTTTTGAAATGAGTGACCTTTCCGGTTTTGGGTATGAGACACCAGTCGGTTTTAGTAGAACCACTCTCAGCGAGAAGCAACGAAGCCATTGGGAAATATTGAACCACAAATTTGCAGTGCGGCAAAACAATTTCCTAATAAAAACGAAAAGAGTTGGATGAGTTGGAAGAGTTGGAAAGTTGGAAGGGTCGGACTGTAACTGAAAACCGATTCTTATGATCGTTGCACACCTATATGTAATGAACATCTCAGTACCGGTAAGAAAGAAGCCACAAAACTCAATAAATCACTAAATCGAATGGTCTGATATTTATTGGATATTTTATATTCATTTATTGCAGCTAACTTTGCCCCACTTTTTACAATGAACGACGCCAGAAGGAGTAGACTAAAGGTTTGGACGCCGCTACTTTTTTCCCTTATAATGATCTTCGGAATGGTGCTGGGCTTCAACCTGCGCGATACCCTACGCAATAAACGCGACATTCAGACCATTATCGAAAGAAATGACCGACTCGAGCAGATCATTGACCTTATCAATGAAAAGTATGTAGATTCCGTCAACACCAATCTCCTTTACGAAGATGCTATCACAGGTATTCTTCGCCATCTCGATCCTCATACCGTTTATATCGCTCCAGACGAGCTGCAAAGTGTGAATGAAGACCTCGAAGGAAGTTTTTTTGGAATCGGTGTAGAGTTTTCCATCATAAAAGACACTATTCAGGTAACTTCTGTTATAGAAGGTGGCCCTGCACAAAGAGCCGGTGTAGACATTGGCGACAAACTGATAAAAGTTGGCGATAGCGTGGTAGCCGGAACCGGAATTACATCCGACAGGATCATCAAAATGCTGCGTGGCAAACAGCATAGTAAAGTGCTGGTAACGCTGCAGTCTGCCTTCCGCCCCGGACAAAAGAGAGTGATCATAGAACGGGATGCAATTCCCCTATATAGTGTAGAAGCAAACCTGATGCTGGATAACCAGACCGCCTATATCCGTATCAACAGATTCAGCGCCACTACCTACGAGGAGTTTCAGAAAGCGCTGACGGAATTGAAAGGGAAAGGAGCCACCTCCCTTGTGCTCGATCTGCGTCAGAACCCCGGCGGTTATCTTGATGCTGCCACATCCGTTGCAGATGAATTTCTGGATGATAAAAAGCTGATCGTTTATACGCAAGGGCTTCATACCCCTCGTATGGACTACAATGCGGGAAAAGAGGGGATGTTTGAAAAGGGCAAATTGGCAGTGCTTGTTGATGAAAGCTCCGCCTCTGCAAGCGAAATCCTTGCAGGAGCAATCCAGGACTGGGACAGAGGAACAATAATCGGACGAAGGACTTACGGCAAGGGACTGGTACAGGAACAATATGAAATGGAAAACGGCGCGGCCCTGCGCCTCACAATTGCGCGGTACTACACTCCGTCCGGAAGATGTATTCAGCGCTCATACGCCAAGGGCAAAGAGGCCTACGCGGAAGACTTTTCCAAACGTTTTAGCACAGGAGAACTGACAGGAACAGATATAGACAGCAGCCGCCACTCCGATACCACGAAATACTACACACATAACAAGCGCCTGGTTTACGGCGGCGGAGGGATTACACCCGACTTCTTCGTTCCCTATGATACTACCAAGCTGAATGCGGCTTTACTAAACGTAATATTCAGTGAAAGCACGAAGAATTTCTTATGGAGCTATTTCCTCCAACACAGAAATGAACTAAGACAATACAAAACGTATGAGTCTTTCCAGGCCAACTTCGACCGTGAAGAGCTGTTGGAAGCCTTTGCTGCCACGATCCCTGCAAAGTTGCAGAAACCCTACAGGTACGTATTAAAGCAGCCGGAAAGCAAGAAATACCTCCAAACACAATTGAAAGCACAACTTGCGCGGTTTCTGTTCAGGAATAATGGTTATTACTACATCGAAGCAAAAACCGACGATGTGATACAGAAAGCTCTTCAGGTATTGAATAGCAACAAATATCTAAGTTCCATAGGCCGCTAAGGCATCGTGGCGTCTGCGCAGTAGGTTTGGTGTCGGTTTGCAAGCATCCAGTTCAATGTATTTTGTTCCTTGATTGTGCCTCCTGTTTTTTGACGATTGCCAGGATAAATGCTTTCTGCTAAACACGCGTACTATCTCTTTATAAAGCGACATTCAGAGTAATTCCATTCTTTCTTCGCCTCTAAAACAGTGTCCCTGTTACAAGATTCCTTCCAAATGTTAGATCCGAACGATTTGGCAAAACCCTGAAAGAAAATGTTAAGGGTAGACGTTCATGATAACAATCATTAAACAGCTTGATTTAAAGTCATAAAATTGCATGTTGAAAAAAATTGTTGCCATATCATTTCTGTTCATTTATTTATTTTCCACAACGGAGTTGTCACAGTTGTTGAAAATGCCCTTGCTGATTGAGCATTTCATTGAGCATAAAGAAGAGAATAGAGATATTACGTTCTGGCAGTTTATGCACATGCATTATTCAATGGACGATGTGAAGGACGCAGATTATGATAAGGACATGAAACTACCTTTTAAGTCTTGCACCCACAGTTCCTCTTCCGTTTCAAACGTCTATACTCCACTGACGGTGACTTTTTTTCTCCCTCAACTGAGGGTAAACTGCGAAGATCGAAACTTTACTTCCAGGGACCAATTCCTGCAAACTTCTTTTCTTTCCAACATCTGGCAGCCTCCCCGGGCATGCTGATTATGCACCGGAAGCGCTTTTGATTACTGGCTTTTTCTGAAGCAGTGACCACACTTCATATTCATTTTTCATTTTCAATTTATTAGCAATGAACTCAACACATATTCATTTGCTGCTGAATCACTTTCCCATCATCGGAACGTTGATCGGCAGTGCCGTATTGCTTTACAGCATTATTAAGGACCAAAATACCGGAAAACTTACCGGCAGTTTCATCATTCTTATCATGGCAATCATTGCCATACCCGTATTACTTACGGGGGAACCCGCCGAAGAAAGCGTGAAGCACCTTTCCGGCATTTCCAAAACGTTAATTCATGACCATGAGGAAGCGTCTGAAAAGGCATTTTGGCTCATGGAAATAACTGGCATCCTTTCATTTCTGGCGATTTTGCTTTATAAGACGAAATCAGCACTTGCATCAAAAGCCTTTTGGATCTGTTTCGCTTTTTCAGCTGTCACTTTTTTTGCCATGGCATGGGCAGGAAACCTTGGAGGAAAAATAAGGCATCCTGAAACCAGTAGCACACTGATCAATATGGATAACCATCCAATAGATTCTCAAACAGAAAATGTCGATTAACTATGCTTAATAAGATAATCGAATTCTCTATAAAAAATAAACTCATCATTGGGCTTTTTGTTCTTGGACTGATTGGCTATGGAAGTTATCAATTCACCAAACTGCCTATTGATGCGGTTCCTGACATTACCGACAACCAGGTACAGGTCATTACGATCGCACCTTCTTTTGGTGCCACCGATATTGAAAGGCTGGTTACTTTCCCTATTGAGCAAGCCAATAGCAACATTCCCGGCATGAAACAAATCCGCAGCTTCTCACGATTCGGATTGTCTTTGGTCACCATTGTGTTTGACGATAAAACGGATGTCTATTGGGCAAGGCAACAAGTTGCTGAAAGACTGCAGCAGATACAATCTCAAATACCCAAAGGTATTGGCAACCCTGAACTTGGACCGGTAACAACGGGTTTGGGAGATATCTATCAATATGTGGTCCGCCCCAAAAAAGGATACGAGCATAAGTTTGATGCAACCGAATTACGAACCATTCAGGATTGGATGGTAAGAAGGCAGTTGCTCGGTGTAAAAGGTGTAGCGGAGGTAAGCAGCTTCGGCGGTAAACTAAAGCAATATTCGATAGAGGTAGATGCCAATAAATTGCAATCCTACGGCATCACTATTAACGATGTCTTTGATGCGCTGGAAAACAATAATCAAAATACCGGTGGCGCTTACATTGAAAAAGGTCCCACCGTATTGTATATCCGAAGTGAGGGATTAATTGGCACCATACACGACATCGAAAATATTGCAGTAAAAAATAAAATTAGCACAACGCCATTATTCATAAGAGATGTAGCCAATATCAAAATAGGAAATGCAGTGCGCTATGGAGCGATGACCTACAATGATGACGGGGAAGTAGCCGGTGCTGTTGTGATGATGCTGAAAGGCGCCAACAGTAATGAGGTTATCAAAAATGTAAAAGAACGGATTGACCTGATCAGGAAGACATTGCCTGAAGGTGTAACGATAGAACCGTTTCTGGATCGTACAAAAATGGTGAACCATGCGATCAGCACAGTAGAAAAAAATCTGTTGGAAGGTGCCTTGATCGTAGTCTTTGTATTGGTTCTGTTTTTGGGAAACCTCAGAGCGGGCCTGCTCGTTGCTTCCGTTATCCCTTTGTCTATGCTGTTCGCCGTTTGCATGATGAATGCTTTTGGCGTGAGTGGCAATTTAATGAGCCTGGGGGCACTGGATTTTGGCTTGATTGTAGATGGCGCGGTTATCATTGTGGAAGCCGTGATGCACAGGCTTTCGCACAGCAACAAATTTGAAACGGTCAACCGGCTGCAGCAAAAACAAATGGATGATGAAGTGCAGGGAAGCGCGGGGAAAATGATGAATAGCGCCGTATTCGGTCAGATTATTATTCTGGTAGTCTACTTGCCCATACTCACCTTGCAGGGAATTGAAGGGAAAATGTTTAAACCCATGGCCCAAACTGTAGCCTTTGCATTATTGGGTGCATTTCTGCTTTCGCTTACCTACATCCCTATGATGAGCACGCTGTTTCTAAGTAAAAATGTCCAACATAAAAAGAACCTTTCCGATCGTATAATGGAACGACTGGAACGCCGATATCAAGCTGCATTGGCCAAAGTTTTACGATTTCCAAAGGCGGTTTTGACAACCACCATTTCGTTGTTTGCCATAGCAGTTTTTATACTGACAACTTTAGGCGGTGAATTTATTCCGTCCTTAGAAGAGGGGGACTTTGCCGTAGACACCAGGGTACTAACCGGAAGTAACCTAAATACAACAATTGAATATACAAGCAAAGCAGCCGGTATTTTAAAAACACAATTTCCAGAGGTTGAAAAGGTGGTGACGAAAATAGGAAGTGGTGAAGTTCCCACGGATCCTATGCCCATGGAAGCGAGTGATATGATGGTGATTCTGAAGGACAAAAAAGAATGGACTTCTGCAAAAACGTTTAATGAACTGGCGGAAAAAATGGGGCATGCATTAAAGGATATTCCGGGCATTACAGCAGGATTTCAATATCCCGTACAAATGCGGTTCAACGAATTGATGACTGGCGCACGGCAGGATGTAGTGATCAAGATCTTCGGGGAAAATATGGACACACTCGCGTCTTATGCCGCTAAACTGGGCGCAATTATTAATACGGTTGATGGCGCTAGAGATCTGTATGTCGAACCGGTTACCGGCTTTCCACAGATCATTATTGACTACAACAGAAATGCTATTGCGCAATACCACCTGAACATAGCGGATATCAATAAAGTAGTGAACACCGCATTTGCGGGCCAGGCTGCAGGTGTGGTCTATGAAGGCGAAAAGCATTTTGATCTTGTAGTGCGATTAGCAGGAGAGAAAAGAAAGCAAATAAAAGACGTACAGGATCTATTAATTCCTGCACCGGGGGGGCAACAAATTCCGCTGTCTCAACTGGCGGATGTTTCTATCAAAGATGGCCCCAACCAAATACAGCGCGAAGATGCCAAACGAAGGATCGTTGTCGGTTTCAACGTTCGGGGCAGAGATGTAAAAAGCATTGTTCAGGAATTACAACAGAAGGTAGACGCACGAATTCAATTTCCACCCGCCTACTATGCTACTTACGGTGGCGCTTTTGAAAACCTCAATGCAGCCACACAGCGCCTGATGGTGGCGGTTCCGGTTTCCCTGCTCCTGATATTTATCTTACTCTATTTCGCATTCGGTTCTGTAAAACAGGGATTGCTCATTTACTCAGCCATTCCGCTTTCTGCTATTGGCGGAATTTTCTTCCTTGCCTTGAGAGGAATGCCTTTCAGTATCAGCGCAGGCGTGGGTTTTATCGCCTTGTTTGGTATCGCAGTTTTAAATGGCATTGTGCTCATCGCTGAGTTTAACCGTTTAAAAAACGAAGGTATGAACAACAAAAAACGAATCGTATTAATGGGCACTAAAGTCCGGCTAAGACCTGTGCTGATGACTGCATTTGTTGCTTCTCTTGGTTTCCTTCCGATGGCATTAAGCAACGGTGCCGGTGCGGAAGTCCAGCGTCCGCTGGCAACGGTAGTTATTGGCGGGTTGATGATCGCCACCTTTCTTACGCTGTTTGTATTGCCGGTGCTATATATCCTATTCGAAAACGTAAAGCCGAAAAAAAAGAAATTAAATGCACATCTTCCAATTGTCTGGCTGGTTTTGTTGGCGAGCACTTTTTCGACAGAAATCCATGCACAGACGCCTATAAAATTACAGGCGGCAATAGACACGGCTCTGAAGAATAATTACTCTGTAAAAAATGAACAACTGCGGTCACTATACCAACGAAAGCTGATAAAGACCTCAACCGAAATACCTGCCACTTCGGTATTTGCGGAAGCCGGGCAGATCAATAGCTTCTATACAGATACCAGGTTCGGAGTCAGCCAAACGATAAATTTTCCCGCTGTCTATGCGCGTCAAAAAACTTTGCTGAAACAGGAATTTACGCGAAGCAATATGGCCATTGCAGTGAAAGAAACTGAATTGAAAAAGGAAGTGGCGGATACATATAACGCACTTTCCTATTTGCTTGAAAAGAAAAAGCTGCTGGTTGTTGTCGACAGTATCTATACAGAGTTTCTGAACAAGGTCAACCTTCGGTTTCAAAGTGGGGAAAGCAATGTGTTGGAGCAGGCTACTGCTCAAAATCAGCAAGGACAAATTGCCATTCAGTTACAACAATTACAGCAGGATATCGAAGTAGCCCAGTTACAGTTTCAATTGTTGCTCAATACACCGATCGCTTTTAAGCCTTTTCAGGATGATTTTAAAAGAACGATGACTGACCTCAGCATTTCTAATATAGAGCAAAATCCTCACATCCAACTACTGCAGCAAGAAAAGCAAATCGCTACAGCTAACACGCGGCTGCAAAAGTCAAAGCTCCTGCCCGACTTGACGGTAGGCTACAATAATACCAGCATTCAGGGCGTAGGCGCTAACGATAAATATTACAACAAATCGACCAGGTTTCAATCTGTTCAGATGGGCGTAGGTATTCCACTACTCTATGGAGCACAAAAAGCAAGAATAGGTGCTTCTCAGGTAAATGAAGCAATAGCAGACAATAGCTATTACTCAGCGTTGCAAATACTACAGAAAAAAACGAAAGAAGCTCTGCTTGAGTATCAGAAATATCTACAAACCGTGAACTGGTACGAGCAAACCGCTTTAAAAACTGCAGAGACGATTTCGTCCACCGCCAACCACCAGTTTGTCAACGGAGATATTGATTACCTGCAATGGGTCATACTGACCAATCAGGCGGTCACCATCAAAAGCCAATATTTGGATGCAATCAAAAACCTGAACGACGCTGTTCACCAACTAAATTATTTAAACAATAAGTAGACATTATTATGAAATATATCATTCCTGTGATTTCACTTTTCCTGATTGTCACCTCGTGTAAGAATCGGAAAACAGTAGAACGAACTGTAGTTGCGGCAACCGAAAATGTCGTCACACTTTCCGATACCCAAATGAGCAATGCTCATATTGAAACAGGGACAATAGAAAAGCAACAGCTTTCATCCATCCTTAAAGTAAATGGACGCATTGATGTGCCGCCGCAGAATATGGTATCGGTAAGCGTGCCTTTGGGAGGTTATTTAAGATCAACGAAACTATTGCCCGGTATGCACGTGCGCAAAAACGAAGTAATTGCTGTGATGGAAGACCAGCAATACATTCAGCTGCAACAAGACTATCTTACCGCTAAATCCCAGATGGGCTTTGTAGAAGCTGAATTCAACCGTCAGAAAGAGTTGAACATAAGCAAGGCCAGCAGCGATAAGGTTTATGAACAGGCAAAAGCTACCTATGAAACGCAAAAAATACTAATCAGATCTCTCGAAGAAAAACTGAAGTTAATTAGTGTCAATCCCAACAGCCTTACCGAAAAAAGAATTTCGAAGAGTATCAATGTCTATTCGCCTATTGATGGCTTTGTATCAACAGTAAATGTGAATATTGGCAAGTATGTAACTGCAAGTGAAGTACTTTTTGAACTGGTTAATCCTTCCGATATTCATTTGAATCTGAAAATATTTGAAAAAGATCTGGATAAAATATTCATTGGACAAAAGCTAGTTTCCTATACGAACAACACCCCAGACAAGAAGTATAGCGGTGACATTATCTTAATCAGTAAAGATGTAACGCAGGACGGCAGCACAGAAGTGCATTGCCATTTTGATAATTACGACAAAACGCTTTTGCCAGGCATGTATATGAACGCAGAAATACCACTCAAAGGCAATTTGCAGCACGTACTCCCCGAAGAAGCAATCGTAAGTTTTGAGGGCAAAAAATATGTTTTTGAAAACACCGGCAGAAATAAATTTGAAATGCTGGAAGTAGAAACCGGCGTCAGCGCCAATAATTCGATTGAGGTCTTTTCGAGAGCAGATTTCAGTGGAAAACAAATTGTAACAAAAGGCGCTTACAGATTGTTGATGAGCTTGAAAAACAAAGAAGAATGAGCAGCTTAACTTCAATGAAGAACTTAACATCTATACTATCCATTTAAAATGACAACGACCAATCCATTTCCGTTCACAGGTCTTACCGCCGGGGAAGTCAATGTTTCACGTAGCAGGTTTGGAGCTAACAAAATAGAAGCTGAGGCTAAGAGCCCTTTGTGGAGATCATTGAAAGATGCCGTTACAGAACCTATGTTCATTTTGTTAGTGACAGCAGCTGTTATCTATTTTTTGTTGGGAGAGCTTTCAGACGGCTGGTTTATGTCGGGCGCTATTATTTTGGTTTCTGCCATTTCAATTTACCAGGACAACAGAAGCCAAAATGCGTTGAATGCATTGAAGCAATTTACGCAGCGGCATGCAACGGTGATTCGCGATAATATCGTCGTTCACTTACTGTCTGAAGAAATTGTTGTCGGCGATTATGTAGTAGTGTCAGAAGGCGAGTTGGTTCCTGCAGATGGTGTAGTGAAACAACTGAACGACTTTTCCGTGAACGAATCTATTCTTACCGGCGAATCTTTTAGTGCAACAAAATCTATCGACCCAAAAGAAAATAACAGAATATATAGTGGAACGCTCGCAGAATCAGGCCAATGCGTTTTTGAGATAACCGCTGTCGGAGAACAAACTAAATTAGGGCAATTAGGAAAGTCCATCGAAACGATTCAGAAAGAAAAGACTCCTTTACAACAGCAGATCAACAGGTTCGTAAAATGGATGGCGCTCATAGGTGGCATTATATTCTTTATTATCTGGGGGGTAAATTATTTCCAGTCACGCAATATTTTAGATAGCTTATTGAAGGGTTTAACCATCGCAATGTCGGTTCTGCCTGAAGAGATTCCTGTTGCATTGGCCACTTTTATGGCACTCGGCGCATGGCGATTGATGAAAATGGGCATTATTGTAAAGGAAACATCGACAGTGGAAGCACTGGGCGCGGCAACGGTGTTATGTATGGACAAAACAGGTACTATCACCGAAAACCAGATGGCAATAAAAAAGGTTTACGATTTTATCCCTGATAAAACCGCTACACCGGCACAATGGGAAACGAAATCAGTTCAACATCTGATAAGCACCGCAATGTGGGCAAGCGAAAGTGTGCCGTTTGACGCAATGGAAAAAGCGATTCATCGGGCGTATCAGCACTATGCTGCAGAAAACCTGCACAGCGATTTTCAAAAGATACATGAATATCCGCTGAGCGGAAAGCCACCAATGATGACACACGTTTTCGAAAATAGTAACGGCGAAAGGATCATCGCGGTAAGGGGTGCGCCGGAGGCCGTTTTACAGTCCTCCTCATTAACAGAAGAGCAAAAGACTAAAGTTAATGCGTGCTTAAGATCTTTTGCTGAAGAAGGGCTGCGTGTGCTGGGTGTGGGTTCAATTGATTTCAAAGGGAACGATTTCCCTGAAACCCAACAGGAATTTTCAATCAATTTTTTGGGGTTACTTGGCTTTTACGACCCGCCTAAAAAGAACATTGCAGACGTATTCAAACAACTTTACGATGCAGGCATTACGCTGAAGATCATTACCGGCGACAATCCACTTACAACAGCAGCCATTGCCAAACAGACGGATTTCAGAGGCTACGAAAATGTAATTACGAGCACAGAGCTATTGCAGTTAGACGGAGCAAATTTCGACCACGCCGTGAGGAAGAATAATCTCTTCACCCGCATGTTCCCAGACCTTAAATTAAAAATTATTGAAAGCCTGAAAAGACAGGGTGAAATAGTAGGAATGACGGGAGATGGCGTAAATGACGGGCCTGCGCTGAAGGCTGCAACGATCGGAATAGCGATGGGTAAAAGAGGTTCGGAGATTGCTAAGGAAGCGTCTTCCTTGATCTTGACAGACGATGATTTTGCGAAAATGGTAGACGCTGTCGAGATGGGAAGAAAAATTTATTCTAATCTGAAAAAAGCTATTCAATATATCATCTCTATTCACATACCTATCATTTTAACCGTCGCCCTGCCATTGATCCTCGGCTGGATTTATCCAACAATTTTCACTCCGGTACATGTTATTTTTTTAGAACTCATTATGGGTCCTACCTGTTCCATTGTCTACGAAAACGAACCACTGGAAGCCAACGTAATGCGACGTCCGCCTCGCAAAATAACAAGCACATTTTTCAATTTACGGGAGCTTGCTATCAGCATATTTCAGGGGCTCGCTATCACTGTCGGCACATTATTCATCTATCGGTTTTCCGTAAGTGAAGGATATGGCGAAGAAACGACCCGCTCTATGGTTTTTACAACGTTAATCTTTGCAAACATATTTCTAACCCTGGTAAACCGTTCATTCCATTTCTCGGTCATTACAACTTTACAATATAGGAACGGCCTGATGTTTGGGGTACTTGCCGCAACCCTGGTGATGCTTGCAATGATCTTATACATTCCTCCCTTCGCATCCTTCTTTAAGATTACTTCTTTAGACACCACGCAAATTGTAGTATCCGTTACTACAGCGTTTGCGTCGGTTATCTGGTTTGAAATATACAAATGGAAAAAAAGAAAAACAGTTCGGTTGAAACAGTTTACGTAAGGCGATCTTCTACAATCTGTAGCGCCTTTTGCCATCATTTGGCGGAGTACCTTTTATAACAGCAAGATGAAAATTTGGAACAAAATGCAATCGACCGGTAACATTACTGTTTTTGAGTCTTCCTCTGAACTGAAACAAAAGCTTATTGAAAATGGTATCACAAAAAAATTTCTTGCCGGCGAAGCTATTTTAAGGGAAAACGCCTACATACACGCCATTCCAATTGTTGTGAAAGGCAGCATCAGAGTAATGAGAACCGATGAAGAAGACAAAGAGATCCTGTTGTATTACATTAAAGCAGGCGAAAGTTGCATTATGTCGTTCCTGGGCGGTATGCACGACGAAAAAAGTAAGGTAAAGGCTGTTGCGGAAGAAGAAACAGAAGTTCTTTTCCTGCCAATGGAAAAAGTGATCTTATTCATCAAAGAATATCCCGAATGGCTTGATTATATCTTCCGGCTATACCATAAGCGTTTTGAAGAATTATTAGAAGTAGTGAATGCTGTAGCTTTTAAGAAAATGGATGAACGTTTGGTGAACCTCTTAAAAAGAAGATGCGAACATGGTGATAGCAAAACTTTAATTGTAACCCACGAACAGCTAGCCAACGAGCTTGGAACAGCGCGGGTAGTCGTATCACGCCTGCTTAAGCAAATGGAAGAGGCAGGCATGGTAAAGCTCGGAAGAAACAAAATAATCGTCCTGTAGACATCGCCGGTTAATAAAGACATTCCATTAATAAGTGCTATCGTCACTATCCAAAAGAAAACAAGTCCCTATGTAACTTATGTAACCGAAATGGCGATTTTAATATCTGAACTTTGTCATCAGAAACAAAAAGTAAGACTATAGGTTACTACTTCTCAAAGACAATCGACACCCTTGTGAGTTGTAATACAAAAGGTAAAATGACGAATTAAGGAAAGAAGGACTTGGCGTACTTACTAAAAAAATTATAAGCTCTAAAAAAAAAATAAACTAATATGGCACACGAAATAGACGTACAATGGATGGGAAAAATGCAGTTCAACGCATTGGTGAACGGCCATACCATAGTAATGGACGCACCGGAAAAAGCAGGAGGAGAAGATCAGGGCCCTATTCCAAAACCATTTGTACTTACAGCCCTTGCGGGTTGCACAGGGATGGACATTGCTGCGATACTTAGAAAAGCGGGTAAAGAAGTGACAGATTTCAATATAAAAGTGGTTGGCGAAATCAGTAAGAGAGCACCTATAGAATACATTGCCATCCACATTGTTTACGAATTCAAAGGCGCTGAAGAAAATAGAGAAGCCGCTTTAAACGCCGTTACAGATTCGCAGGAAAAATATTGCGGCGTAAGCAGCATGTTGAAGAAAGCGCTACCTATAACATGGGAAGTAAAGTACAATGGTGGGGAAATCTTTAATAACAAAGAAATGAAAGCGACGGAGTTGCACTAATCAAAATCGAAAAACATGGACGTAATTAAAACTATTCTTGCAAAATATAAGCTTACCCTCATCGGAATAATAGTGGGTGCAATAGCGGGTTACCTGTACTATTATTTTGTAGGATGCAGTTCAGGCACCTGCGCTATCACATCGAAGCCGTTGAACAGTACAGTCTATGGCGCTTTAATGGGCGGATTAGTGTTCAACCTTTTTAAAAGAGAAACCAAAAAAATCACGAAATAAAATGTTTGAGTCAATAAAAAACATCTTCGGCCTGGCGCCGAAAACCGATTACCATGAGTTAGTGAAACAAGGCGCTCTTATTTTAGACGTAAGAAGCAAAGGGGAATATTTGGGAGGTCACATCAAAAACTCGGTCAACATTCCCGTAGATCAGCTAAGCAATAATTTATCAAAGCTTAACGACAAAGATCAATGCATCATCTGTTGTTGCGCCTCAGGCATGAGAAGCGGAACCGCAAAAAAGCTCCTTGAATCGCATGGATATAAACAAGTGTATAATGGCGGGGGCTGGAGTTCATTAGAAGGCAAAATTGGAAACTAAAATATCTTACGTATGCAAAATATAAGGCGATCGCTGTTTACCGGCTGGCATTTAATGCGGTGGCTAAGACTCGCATTTGGGATATTTTTTCTGGTCCAGGCATTTATGGTAAATGATTTGCTGATTGGATTTGCTGGTGCTTTCTTTCTGTTTACATCAATTACCAATGTCGGTTGTTGCGGTTCGGCAGGAAGCTCTTCATCATGCAGACGTCACTGAGTGCAGGTATTGAATAGCAGCAATTATCTAAGTTCCATAGGCCGGTAAGGCATCCATCCACTTAATATCAGACTTCTCGGTTGCGTCTGCACAATACGTTTGGTGTCCGTTTGTAAGCATCCAGTACCTGCAAGAGAGGGCGTTATGGTAGGCAAGCAACTGTTGCAAAACAGCCTCTGATATAATCACTTCCGGCTCTTTGCACTCGATGAGCAACCATGGATGGTGATCGCGGTCGAAAACCACTATATCAAACCTCTTTGCGCGCTTCCCTACCCATATCTTCTTTTCCACTGCGATAAGAGAAATGGGATAGCGCATTCCTTCCAGCAGATACACCAGAATGTATTGTCGCACATGTTCCTCCGGCGTGAGCACAAGCCATTTCTTCCGCACAGGATCAAAGACAAAGGTTTTCCCTTCTTCCTGTTTCAGCTTTATTGACATTGCCGAGAAATCGAGTGTGATCATGGAGAAGCAAAAATAGGAATACGGCGCAGGATAGTCAGAACCTTTATATACTTTAATGCAATGTATTATAAACCTGTTTTATTGCTGCTGTTGTCAGTCGTTGCCTGGAAGAGTACTCTGTTTGCTCAAAAAACTGATTATAACCAATACCACAAAAACATTGCAGATGCGGAGTACCGCATATTTGTATTAAACGACTCGATAAAAGGGCTAAAGGAATTCAAGAATACATTCGACGACTATGACTTTGTATTTGTAGACGACTGTATAGAAGCTTTTCAATTAGCGCTATACTTCAAACAGGAAGCTTATGCCATGAGTTTCATTAAAAAGGCGCTTGAAAATGGCTTTGAGCTAAAACTACTCGAACAGCTGAATATGGGCTATACGGGAGACTTCAGGAAGGTCGCCATTTACAAACCTTTTATCGAGAAGAACCAGAAAACGCTGGAAGCCTATGCTGCCCGACATTATCCGACATATCTAAAAAGAATCGACAAGACACTTTTTGAAGCGATATTAAGGCGGCACGTGCGGGAACAGCTATTCAAGAACTATCATAAGGGACTTACCGGCTTAGTAGGAGTGACCAGAGAGCAGGATATGAAAGAACAAAACGAAATATACAAAACGATATCTGATAATAATCTACGTTTTATTTGACTCGTTGGCTAACGAAGGTGTCTTTTGGGGAGAGAAAAATCTTGGACTCTACACCGATAAACTTATCGATAGTCTTCACCTTTCGTTTCGTTCAATAGAAGATCTGTTGCATCAGGTTCTTCGATATTATCACTTACCTGAAAACACGTATGTACCGGTCGACAGAGAGCGAGAATATTTTGAAATAGACCCTGTTTACAATATACTTTTCCACAACAGCGGCTCTTATTCAGCTCTTAGTAAATACAAAGACAAAGCGATTAAAGAAGGCTATCTTCATCCGAGGGCATACGAAAGCCTCAAGTTTAATCATCATGGATTTCCCGAATCAGAACAGCTTTATTTATGGCCTTCTAATAAAGAAATTAAAGACACGAGCTATATGAATACGAAAAGAAGGCAAAGCTTTCTTTCCACTTATGAAACCGACCTGAAAAAGCATCAGTTCGCACATCTTCATAATCTCAAGCTCTATTTCGGCTTTCGGGGAGAAAGCAAATAAAGGCAAAGAATAGGTCTGTGGAATTCTACTTTTCTAAACTCCTAGTCAAAACCATGCAAGTCTCTTCTATGCAAGCGTCAGTCTGTTCGCAGACTCACGCAGCACCTAAAAGACCGACTACATAGAGGCAGTGTTCCACTACATAGACGGAAAGGTCAACTACATAGGCTCAATGTTCAACTACATGGAGGGAAAGGCCTACTACATAGGCTCAATGTTCAACTACATAGAGGAAAAGGCAAACGACATAGGCTCAATATTCAATTACATAGACAGCAAGGCTAACGACATAGCGGCAATGTTCAACTACATAGACAGCAAGGCTAACTACATAGCAGCAATGTTCAACTACATAGAGGGAAAGGCTAACTACATAGATTCAACGTTCAAACACCTCCTTCCTCCTGAAACAATCCGTTTTGTCCTAACTTTAATCGTTATTATGAAGACGAAAGAAGAAATTGTAGAAAACTGGCTGCCAAGGTACACAGGACAGGATCTGGAAGATTTTGGCAAGTACATTATCCTTTGCAACTTTAGTAATTACGTAAAGCTTTTTGCAGAACTGCATAATGTATCTATCAAAGGTCTGGACAAGCCAATGCAATGTGCCACGGCTGAGGGTATTAGTATTATCAACTTTGGAATGGGAAGTCCCTCAGCTGCCACTGTTATGGACCTTCTCGAGGCCATCAGTCCGAAGGCAGTGTTGTTTCTGGGAAAATGCGGCGGGCTGAAAAAGAAGAATAAAGTGGGCGATCTGATACTTCCTATTGCGGCCATCCGTGGGGAAGGAACGAGCAACGACTATTTTCCACCGGAGGTGCCTGCGCTTCCGGCATTTGCCTTGCAAAAGGCTATTTCAACCACCATTCGGGACTACCAGTGCGATTACTGGACGGGAACTGTTTACACTACTAATCGCCGCGTGTGGGAACACGACGATGAGTTCAAAGAATACCTGCGAAGGATCCGCACTATGGCAATAGATATGGAAACAGCAACGATCTTTACCGTTGGTTTTAAAAACAAGATCCCGACCGGCGCGCTGCTTCTAGTTTCCGATCAACCGATGATTCCCGAGGGAGTAAAAACCGCTGAAGGGGATGTAGCCGTTACACGTAACTATGTGAATAAACATCTGAAGATAGGAATAGACTCATTGAAGCAACTCATTAACGACGGCCTTACTGTACGCCATTTGAAGTTTTGATGGAAGGGCCGAAAACAATACTATCCGTAAGAAATCTCTGCATTTCATTTTCAGGAAACCCACCTTTTATAGCAGTAGATCATCTTTCCTTTTCTGTGGGTGCAGCAAAGACACTGGCTGTGGTTGGAGAGAGCGGCTCAGGGAAGTCATTGACAGCGCTCGCCCTAATGGGTCTTTTGCCAAAAGAGGCCACCGTAGAAGGAACAATAGAGTTGAGTAGTTTAGAAAGAACTTTTTCAGTTCTGAACCTTCAAGATCAGGAATGGCGCCAGATGCGTGGGAAAACCGCAGGGATGATCTTTCAGGAGCCGATGAGCGCTTTGAACCCCGTCATGAAAATCGGACACCAGCTCAAAGAAGCGATAATCACGCATCAGAACATCTCAGAAAAAGACGCCAGGCTTGATGCAATAAAATGGCTGAACAAGGTTCAGCTTCCCGCGCCCGAGAAAGTCTATCATCGCTACCCTCACCAGCTTTCAGGCGGACAAAAACAAAGGGTGATGATTGCTATGGCTATGTGCAATGAGCCAGCGCTACTGATAGCCGACGAACCCACAACGGCGCTTGATGTAACGGTACAAATGGAAATTGTGGCATTAATGAAGATGCTGCAGGAGCAGACCGGAACGGCCATGATATTCATTACGCATGATCTTTCTCTTGCAGCAACGATTGCAGATGAAGTACTGGTAATGTACCGGGGGGCAACTATGGAGTACGGTGATGCAAAAAACGTATTACAAAACCCGCAACATCCATACACAAAGGCATTGATTGCCTGCAAGCCCTCACCGGAACATAAAGGGAAGACACTGCCCATTGTTTCCGACTTTCTTAGGGAAGAAGTGCAACAGCAACCTTTAGAAATTCCTACGATACAGTCGTCGGGGGCACCGGTTTTAGAGGTAAATAACCTTAAAGTATGGTTTCCCGAGGATAAGAACTGGCTTGGCAAGCCGCTACAGTATTTCAAAGCTGTAAATGATGTATCCTTCACGCTCTACAAAGGCGAAGTTTTAGGGCTCGTAGGGGAAAGTGGCTGTGGTAAAAGCACTTTGAGCAGGAGTCTGATGGGATTGATCCCGACACATGAAGGACAAATCCTTTTTAACGGACGGGACCTTACAAAACTTAATACGGGGGAATGGAAACAGGTCCGGCGTTCTGTACAAATGATCTTTCAGGACCCGTACGGCTCATTAAATCCCCGGATAACAATCGGAGACATGCTGATGGAGCCATTGAAGGTGCATAACATCGTTTCGCGAAAAGACTTAAAAAATGAAGCACTGCGCCTGCTGGATCTTGTTCATTTGCCAAAAGATAGTCTAAAGCGTTATCCGCATCAGTTTTCGGGAGGCCAAAGGCAAAGACTCGGTATCGCAAGGGCGCTTGCTATGCGCCCGGAAATACTTATTTGCGATGAAAGCGTGTCGGCTTTGGATGTGAGCATTCAAGCCCAGATATTAAGCCTGCTAAAAGAACTTCAGGCAGAGTTTCAGCTTTCTTATCTCTTTATTTCTCATGATCTCTCCGTTGTCTACTATATAAGCGACAGAGTAATGGTAATGCAAACGGGCGAAATAGTGGAAAGAGGTAAAGCAACGGACATACTGACCCACCCGGTGAATGACTATACAAAAAGGCTTATTGCTTCCATCCCTCAAACGTCGTAGAACTACCTTGAAGGGAAAAACGCACAGTCAATTTTCTTGAAAATGCGGCTATAATGGCTTGTATCAGGAAGCACTTCCCTACCCGATTCAGGATCGAAAGCAGTTCCTTTTTGAATCAGTTGGTCGTTTTTTAGCAAGAATGAAACCTTAATACTATCCCACATTCCTTCCTGCATATAAGTCCACATTCCCTCAATAGTATCACCGTTTTTAGTGCCTTTGACGGTTCCATTACGCCAGTCCTTTTCAAAAGGCAGATTCACCATCTTACCCCTCACCATTTCATTATTGATCACTAGTCTGACGGCTGCTGTATCCTGGCTATTCTTGCCGTCGGTCCTCATAAAGCACAATGTGACTGTATTATTGGAAACCTCTGAAGCCACTGTCAGTACCTTCTCTTCAGGTGTCTGCCTTCCCTTATTATTATTTCCGCAGGAAAATAACAGCGCTGCAGGCAGTAAAAGAAGTAGTCGCGAAAAAATGAAAGTTCTCATTCAGCAAAAATAAAATAAGGCGCCAGGAATGGCGCCTTCCCCATTGCAATATGAACTAAATAATTGGCGGAAGAAATAGATTGGAATTTTCCCGCCGAGACAAAAGTGTATACTGAAGGTTCAAAAACAAACCAGACAGTTCCTGTTAACAACCGCTTCACAAGCGCTTAACAAATCGTTAGCAAAACACAGCGTCTGTTCATTCGTCTTTATCAGTTTTCTTTGCTACATGCAGGTGGATTATATGATACTGGGACAGGGTATCTGCGGCACGCTTTTAAGCTTTGAATTATACAAACGCGGTAAAACCTTTGTCGTTATAGATAATGCAAACGACAGCGGTTCTTCACGTATCGCAAGTGGACTAATGAATCCGGTAACGGGTAAGCGATATATAAAGTCGTGGATGTATGACGAATTGCTCGAGAAGGCTTTGTCGACATATGAAGAACTGGAAGAAACATTACGATGTCCACTACTGCGTAAAGCCAGTCTTATCCAGTTTCACACCTCGATCAGCGAACAGGATGCTTTTTTTGATAAAACGATAGAAAATGCGGCGCATCTGCACCTGAATACTTCGCCTGAACTTCTAAAGCCTTATTTCAACTTCGCTTTTGATACCGGAATAATAGAACCATGTTGGGTGGTAGATGCCACAACTCTTTTAAGCCAGTGGCGCGAGCAGCTCAGGAAGAAAGACAACTTGATAGAGGAAGATTTTGAATGGAACAACTGCCAGGTATTTACTGACAAGGTAATTTATAAAGGGTTTGAAGCGAGACAATTAATTTGTTGTGAAGGCGCACATGCTTTTCATAACCCGTACTTCTCCCTTTTGCCATTTTCATTGAATAAGGGAGAGGTAATCATTGCCCGCATTCCTCATCTGCCCAAAGATTATCTTTATAAACAGCAACAACTGAAAATAGTACCGTTAAAAGATGATCTGTTCTGGGTCGGGTCTTCGTTTGAATGGAAATACGAAGATATCGGTGCAACTGATCAGTTCAGGGCGAGGGTCGAAGAAACATTGAAGAGCTGGCTAAAGTTACCATACAGCATAATTGCTCATTTTGCTGCAGAGAGACCATCAAGCGTAGACTATAGGCCATTTGTGGGTTTGCACCCTACGCATTCAGCACTGGGCATATTAAACGGAATGGGGACAAAAGGATTTTCGCAGGTTCCTTTTTTTGCACAGCAGATGGCAGGTTTGCTGTGCGATAATATACCGGTTTTACCCGCTGCAGATGTCAGTCGTTTTAAAAGGATATTAACAGCAGTATAAAGGAAAGCTTAACAACGAACACGTTCGGAGGGCACGATTCTTTGGAACTTTAGAAAAGAGCAGTTATGGATCGCTATAATTTTAACCGGGAGAGGGTTACCGATAATCAGGAGAATGAGGTGCAAAGGCTTTGTCAGCGTTTCGATGTCAGTCCGCAGGTTGTGAAGGAAGCAATCAGGGTCTGCCGTGGAGATAAGCAACAAATAGAAAATTACCTTCAGGTTCGAACCGGCCATGGACGCGAAGCAGGATTTGACAACGGGAGCAGAAATGCACCTCGTTAATAACACAAAACACAGCTATGAATGTAGGATTCAGATTGTCCGATCATGTGGTAGAAGATGGCTTTTCATTTGAAGGGGTTGGACATGATGAGCATACCTTTCGCCAATATTTTAAAGACCTCCCCGATAATTTGCTACATCAGTTACTAAAACATTTTAATAACCGTCACGAGTGGGAACTGTGTGGTATAATAAGGGATTTGCTCCGCCATTCTTCCCCTGAAGGCAGCTTTTGTTAGGTTTTTCTCTCCAAAAAATCAGAATAAGTACTACCGTAAAATTTTCTTTAAAAGAATAACAAGGTTTGCAAACAGTGATTATCTTTGCAGCCCTTAAGTTCTTAAGAAGATGCCCAGGTGGCGAAATTGGTAGACGCACTGTGTTCAGGTCGCAGCGCTCGCAAGGGTGTGCTGGTTCGAATCCAGTCCTGGGCACCAAAAAACCCGCTCTCAGAGCGGGTTTTCTTTTAAAAATCCTTATCCGGACAAGATCCCGGACAAAGAGCTAATAAAAAAACATCGCCCGGAAAGCATTGAATAACGCATCCGTAATACCACCCTATAAGGACGCCAAAGTCTACAATGGCGAGAAAGAATGGTTTGTTTACTACAGTTATTACTCCCGGAAGCTGAAAAAATACATCAGAGAAAAGGTCAGGCTCGAAAAAAGAGGCCTTACCAGGGAAAAGAGAGAAGATCTGCTGCAGATACTCTGCAAAGAGGTTAACCAAGTCATCAGAAACCGTAACCGACTCAATATCTACCATGACGACGTAGTGACGGCTCCAAGTGAAATAAAGGCAGGAAACACACTTCAGGAATGCGCCGAGTATTTTAAAGATTCTAAGGATCTGTCGGAATCTTCACGAAAGAACATCAGCTACTTCCTGTATAGCTACAATCAATTTTTGAAAGAGAATCCCGCTTTCTCTGCGCTTACTATTAATGATATCGACGGCAATTTCATAAAGCACTTCAAAGAATTCCTCCAGCGATCGGGAAAGGCCAGCAAAACGATCAACAGTTACTTGTGGGCAATACAATTAATTACGGAATCACTCGTGAAGCTGCACCAGCTGGAGCAAAAGTTTGATACTACCTCTTACCGGGTGAAGCTGATAAAAAACGAGACGGACCGCTACCGGCCGCTCACCCATGAGGAGAAAACAAAAGTGTTTGAGTACTCGCGGGAACATCTACCCTACTATTACCTGTACCTGCTGGAGATCTATTATACCAGCATCCGGCCTGCAGAACTTCGTCGGCTGAAAATCAACTACCTCAACTTTGCCGCAAGGAAAATTAAGGTCCCATGGTTCGCGGCAAAAAATGGACTGAGCAACTATGTACAGATGTTTGATCCGCTGTACAATGCCTACACTGATCTCGGCATTGACAAAATTGAAAATAAAGAGATGTTCCTTCACAGCAGCAAGTTCGCACCTGGTGAAAGCTTCTATAAGGGAAAATGGGCGTCCGACGTCTGGCGGATCATGTGTAAGAAGATCGGTATCGCAGATGATGCGAATATGTACGGGCTGAAGCACACGTTTAATGTGGACTATGTTGAGATGAATAAGTATAAGATTGACTGGGAATTTCTCCGGCGCCACAATCGCCACGCGACGGTGCAACAAACGCAGCAGTATATATCCGGTCTAACTGCCTATTTTCTTGATGAAACGAAAAACATTATTCTGAACTACCATCAAAACGTATAAACATGGACAATTACAAAAACATTACCCTTGCTTTGGGTAAATACGGATCCTTCACTATTGGAGTTGCAGTCACTGTTGAAGGTGACGAGAAAATCTTTGAGGTATCTTATTACGATCGGTTTCTGATTGATAATCTAGGAAGGGACAGCTTTATATTTAAAACAACGTGCACGGATGCTATTGACGCTCCAAAATTTGAGCCTCCAACGGCCGCTGGGGTTGAGTTGCTCAGTTACATCATTTCAGCACTGCCGGATTTGGTAACACCCTAAAGGGTGCCTGGGAAGGATCTGAAGATGAGCCAAAAGGAAACGCCCCGCAGGGGCGAAATTTTTTAGAAAAGAATAAACTGGTGGCCGTCTTTAACCTCCGGTCCTTTGTGCCGGTGGTCGGGCAATGGTTTGATTTCCTGCCTTGATTTATGCAATCGCTCGATAAAATTTGTTTCTCCTGCTCCGCTGGTAAAATAGTAAGGAATGTAAAAGTTTTGCGCGTTACGGACTAATCGAATGTGCCAGCTTTTCCAGTGTTCATTGCTTAGGGTGTTCATCCATGCTATTTCGCCGGGCAATGAATTAACGAGCATATTTAAAACAGTCATTTTGCAGCAAGTCAGGTCAACATCTGCACCGTAGTAATTTAATCGCCTGTTGATCTTCGCGGCGGCTAATAACATTCTGCCACTTCCGCATGTAGGGTCGCAAATATCCTTCCCGT
>DATJDP010000199.1:0-9701 GCA_035497355.1 Flavipsychrobacter sp. | reverse complement strand
GTGATACCGATTACAGGAATATTAAATTGTTTGCGATAGGCTGAGGTGAATTGCTGTAAAGCCTGTAAAGTGTCTTTTACAAGGATAAAATTGGCAGAAGGAAACCTGTCAACGTTCACTTCCTGCTGCACCAAAAAGTTTCTTATTCCCTTTTCATAGGCAGCAGTGATAAAATCATGTCCATCGCGCCGGGGCGAAGCAAGTGCTATAAATAAAGCGTATTCCGGCTCACTCACCTTCCGGGTGTCGATCACCAGCTCCTTTATTTTACCATCCTGATAAAAAGATAACCAGCTTCCATTGCTCCAATTACAGATCTGCGCTATTTGTACCATTTACTCTTCCTGTTAGAGCAGGCAAATTACTGACAAAGTTTTTGATCAGCGGCGGGAGAAGTATATTATTCAAAATGTGGCGGAAACAGGTTGTTGGCAAACTGACAGGACGGAAATCTTAAAAGCCTCTTTCAAACTCAGTTAAGGTCCTTTCGATCTTAATCGTGCTTTCCAGGAGTAAACATTGACGGAGTTTCCCTCCCTTACCCGCAAATACACCCGGTAGAACAAGCCAAAAAGGCAGAATTTTTTAGACCTGAAGCGGCTAAAACGGCTCTGATCCCAATTTAATAGAACCTTGTCTCAACTCAATTGTTCTTTGTCTCAACCTAATATTGCTTTTTCTCAACCCAATATTAGGTTGACTCAATTCAATATGGGTGAATTTTACCACATAGCTGATAAGGCTAATTAACTATTGGGTAAAGAAAATCTGATATTGAAAAGAAGGTTTTCAATATCACATAGAGGCAAACAGGTATTGGTGGTCAAAAAATACATTGGCGAAGAGAAAAAACAAATATGCAATTACTACGTACAGATATGTGGTAGACACAAATAGAAAGTGGGTGGAGACAAAAGACAATTGAGTTGAGACAAAGCCTTATTAAAATGGGTTTTGCGGTGTTTTCCTCGGATCATAAATGATGTAGCTTACTGATAAACTGCGTTTTACACATAAACATGCACCTTTGTTCGCATGCTTCCTATATCGTCATTTTCCGGTTCATATTAGTGTTTATCCTGATACCGGTCGCTTAAATAGCTCTATTTGCAAATGCATTAAAAGATGTCGTTATAAAAGCCTCAAGAGGAGGCCGCCAAACTGACAGGGCAGAAATTAAGCATTGTAGGGAATAAAAAAAGCTGTGTCAAAAGCATTGACACAGCCAGTTCATTAAAAATATTGGTACGCCTTCTATTTGTTTTCTTCAGCTTTCACTACTGTTCCCTTGATGTGAAGCTCATAGCGCTCCTTCTCAGTTACAGCATTGGAAGAGATAAAAACGGTTTTATCGAAGGGCTGTCCGCCTCTGCCTGTTGTGTTGAACTTAACAGAGATCTTTCCTGTCTTTCCGGGAAGGATTGGCTCTTTTGGCCATTCAGGCGTGGTACATCCGCAGGATGCATTCGCCTGCTGAATGATCAATGGCTCTTTACCTGTGTTCTTGAATTCAAAAATGTGTTCAGCAGAAGGACCTTCCGGTACCTTACCAAAATCGTAGGTATCCCCACCCTTGAACTCAAACTTCGGTCCGTTAGGACTTTTCTTTGCAGCTTCCTGGTTTTGCGCCCATACATTTTGTGGTTGCATAACACCAGCAAAGGCAAAGCACATTGCTGCAACAAGTAACTTTTTCATCTTAAATGATCGTTTTAATTTGATTAGCGTGTTTTGATCATTGAAGTGTTCTCAGGAACTGAAGATTCCGGAGCCTTCTCCACGTTTCCTTTAATGGTAAGCACCTTTGTTCCTACGTTAGTGAACACAGTAATTGTTTTGTTAAAAGAATTCGGACGGCCTTGTGTACCGTAAGAAGCTTTGATGGCGCCGGTTTTACCAGGTAGCACCGGATCTTTTGACCATGAAGGTGTAGTACAGCCACACGAAGGTTGCGCACGCTGGATAACGATCGGCTCTTTTCCTGTGTTAGTAAATTTGAACTCGTACTCTGCTGCGGGACCTTCAGGAACCGTTCCGAAATCATGAACCTCAGACTCAAATTTAATCGCATCGGGATTCTGTGCTGCAACGGCGGCTGATTGGCCTGCAGGGGTAACGGACTCGACAGCCTTAGTTGCCGGAGCCTTTTTACTCTGAGCGAAAGATGGTGAGGCGGCAAAGATCAATAATGCCAAAGAAAGCACTGCTTTTTTCATATCGAAGATGTATTTTATAAAAGAAAACAAATTTACAAGTAAGACAATCAAAATTGCATTAAAGTTTGTTAAGTACTTTCTAAAATATTGAAGCATGTACCTTTGTGCGGAATGCATCGATTTCTCGTAATTCAGACTTCCTTTATCGGTGATGTGGTATTAGCGACTGCAGTAGTCGAGAAACTTCATTCCTTCTTCCCTGATGCAACTATTGATTTCCTGTTGCGGAAAGGTAACGAAAGTTTGCTGGAGAATCACCCCTTTCTGCGCCAGCTCATCATCTGGGACAAGCAAAAACAAAAGAAAAGGAACCTGTTGAAGGTTGTCCGCTTTGTAAGGCAACAACGCTATACGCATGTTATTAATCTGCACCGCTTCGGCACATCAGGCTTTATTACCTGCCTTTCGCGTGCAAAGAACAAGATCGGCTTCGATAAAAATCCGTTTTCTTTTTGCTACACAAGGAAGGTAACACATACCATTTCCGATCCTTACACCGCCAACCCTATCCACGAAACGCAAAGGAATCAAGAGCTTATTGCTTCTTTCACTGATGCTGCGTCTGCCTTCCCCAGGCTTTATCCATCAATGGAAGATTATGAAAAAATAAAGCCGCTTCAAACAAAGCCATATATCTGCATTGCGCCTTCGTCAGTTTGGTTTACGAAGCAGTTTCCTGTAGAGAAGTGGGTGGAGCTGACTGATGCACTTCCTCAAGCGTATCATATCTATCTGCTTGGCGCATCAGTCGATGATACGATTGCTAATGCTATTATAAACGACAGTCTTAATAGAAAAATTACCAGTGTGTGCGGAAAGCTGAACTTTCTGCAATCGGCTGCCTTGATGCAAGGCGCGGTAATGAACTACGTGAACGACTCTGCTCCGCTGCATTTTGCCACAGCGGTAAATGCGCCTGTAACGGCAGTATTCTGCTCCACAGTCCCTGCGTTTGGCTTCGGCCCTGTTCGCGAAAATGGAAAGATAGTAGAGCTAAAGGAGCGTCTGTATTGCCGCCCCTGTGGCTTGCATGGACACAAAGCTTGTCCGGAAGGACATTTTAAATGCGCATTGGGTATAGAAAAAGAACAACTGCTATGGTGGACTTCGAAAACGACATAAAAAACTGCATTCGCGCTCTTGAAAGCGGTGGCACCATCCTCTACCCCACCGATACGGTATGGGGGCTTGGCTGCGATGCATTAAACGAGGCGGCAATAGACAAGATATTTGCAATTAAAAACCGCCCCAAAGAAAAAAGCCTGATCATCCTGCTTGCGGAGGCTAAAGACATACTCCGCTATGTTGCCGCACCACATCCGGACATTATTGATATTATTGAGAAGTTTGACCGGCCAACCACAGTCATCTACGAGCACGCGCTTGAATTTCCTGCCAACGCTGTGCATGAAAATGGCAGCATAGCCATACGAGTTACCACTGATCCGTTTTGCAAAGCACTTATCAAAAGACTCAAAAAGCCAATTGTCTCTACCTCTGCCAATCTCAGCGGTGCGCCTACTGCGGCTATCTTTAAAGACGTTGACGAGGTTATAAAGCAAAATGTGGACTATGTTGTTCACCACCGGCAGGATGATGAGACTGTTGCACAGCCTTCGCGACTGATAAAACTGGCGGATGACGGAACAATGGAAATCCTCCGTCCGTGATTAGGTTTTCCTGAAGTAGCTTTGCACGCTATGGATATTTCTTGCAGCCCTGAAGAAGCCCGGCTCCTGCAACGTATTGGCGAGGTAGCAGCAGAGATCAATGTGAGGTGTTATCTCATAGGTGGCTTTGTGCGCGACAAACTTCTTGGCAGAGGGTGCAAGGATATAGACGTCGTTTGTGTAGGCAACGGGATAGATCTCGCTCATGCAGTTGCAGCAACTTACCGTCCGAAACCGAAGGTTTCCTTCTTTAAAAATTTCGGTACGGCACACTTCAATTACAAAGGCTTCGATGTAGAATTTGTAGGCGCCAGAAAAGAGTCGTATTTACCGCATTCCCGCAAGCCGGAGGTGCTGGAGGGCACGCTGGAAGATGATCAACTAAGACGCGACTTCACGATCAACGCACTGGCTATTAATCTCAATAAAGAGCACTATGGTAAACTGATAGACCCTTTCAACGGACTGGAAGACCTAAAGCACCAGATTATCCGTACGCCGCTCGACCCAAATGTTACCTTCTCTGATGATCCATTGAGAATGATGCGGGGCATCCGCTTCGCCACTCAGCTTGGCTTTGAGATATTTTCGGAAACACTGGAAGCGATCAAAAGCAATAGTGAGCGCATTAAGATCATTTCGCAGGAGCGCATTACCGATGAGCTGAATAAGATCATTCTCAGTAAAAAGCCGTCTATAGGTTTCGATCTTCTGTACCGTACCGGTTTGCTGCCCTACTTTTTTCCACAGATGACGGATCTGGCGGGCGCAGAGTTTATAGACGGGAAAGGACATAAAGACAATTTCTATCACACGCTGCAAGTATTGGATAATGTGGCCCAAAGGAGCAGAGACCTCTGGCTTCGCTGGGCGGCGATATTGCATGATATTGGCAAACCTGCGACAAAGAAGTTTGAAGACGAACATGGCTGGACATTTCACGGTCACGAAGTAGTGGGCGAGCGGATGACACCAAAGATATTCAAGCAACTGCGGTTGCCACTTAATGACAGAATGAAATATGTGGCAAAGCTTGTGGCGCTCCACCTTCGCCCCATCAGTCTGACCAAGGAAGAAGTAACGGATTCCGCAATGCGCCGTCTTTTATTTGATGCTGGAGAAGACCTTGAAGACCTGATGATCCTTTGTGAAAGCGATATCACTTCTAAAAACAGGCAGAAGGTAAAGCGCTACCTGGAAAATTTCGAGCATGTAAAAGAACGGCTGAAAGAAGTAGAAGAGAAAGATAAAATACGTAACTGGCAGCCGCCTATCACCGGTGAACTAATTATGGAGACTTTTAATCTTCCACCTTCGCGGGATGTAGGGACTATTAAAACGGCTGTGCGGGAAGCAATTCTGGATGGCATCATTCCTAATACTTATGAAGCCGCATATACGTTTATGTCCGAGCAGGCAAAAAAGATGGGATATGAGCCAGTTAAAAAATAAAGCAGCAGCCTCAGCTTCAGATCGCTGCCGTCAATCAAGTAATTTTAAATAATGAACACGCGTCAGCTATTTCAAAGGCATGTAGCCCAAACCTCTCCTGCACCTATCGGGCTGCACATTACGGCGGCAAAAGGCAACTACCTCTATGATATTGATGGGAAGGCCTATCTTGACATGATCGGGGGCATCAGTGTTTGCAATGTGGGCCATGGAAGGCCGGAGGTAATAGAGGCTGTAAAAAGGCAGGCAGAAGAATATCTCCATATCATGGTTTATGGTGAGTTGATTCAATCACCGCAGGTAGAATATGCTGCTTTACTCACCGAGTATCTCCCCGAGGCCCTTAACTGTGTCTACTTCACTAATTCAGGGGCCGAAGCAACCGAAGGAGCAATAAAACTGGCGCGCCGGGTAACCGGACGGCCGGAAATTATTGCAGCAAACAACAGCTACCATGGCAATACTACAGGAGCCCTAAGCGTGATGGGTGACGAATATTGGCGCAATGCTTTCCGTCCATTGATGCCCGGCGTATGGCATTGTGATTACAACTCTGAAGAACTTATTGAAAAAATTAATACGCAGACCGCTTGTGTGATCCTCGAAACCATCCAGGCGGAAGCCGGGGTGATCGCTCCTAAAGATAACTGGTTGCAAAAAGTGCGGGCAAAATGTGATACTACGGGAACGCTGCTCATTCTGGATGAAATACAATGCGGCTTCGGCCGTACAGGCAAGCTATGGGGATTTGAACACTTTGATGTCATACCGGATATCGTATTGCTGGGTAAGGCCCTTGGCGGAGGGATGCCTTTAGGAGCGTTTGTTTCCTCTTTTGAGACGATGCAGGCATTTACAGAAAATCCCGTACTCGGCCATCTCACCACCTTTGGTGGTCACCCTGTGTGCTGCGCCGCGGGTAAGGCAGCATTTGAAGTTTTGCAAAGAGAAAATCTTGTTAGCGAGGTCGCCGATAAGGAAAAGCTCTTTAGGGACTTGTTGCAGCATGACAAGATAAAAAGCGTAAGAAGTAAAGGATTGCTGATAGCCATAGAGCTCGAAAATTTTGAAGCGGTAACCCACACACTTGAGCGTTGCCTCGGGAAAGGGCTGTTTTCAGATTGGTTTCTTTTTGCATCCAATTGTTTGAGGATAGCGCCACCACTGACCATCACTTACGATGAGATTAGAAAGGGCTGTATGATCTTGTTGTCGTGTTTGTAACTTCAGGGATTCAATCGTAACAGCCTTCAAACTGATTGATTTCTTCATTTGCTGAAGGCCGGATTATGACCGACAGAAGAGATATTGAAAACTCAAATAAAAAAACAAAAAAGCCAGCTTAAGAATAAGCCAGCCGTTGCATTAAAAACTTTGCGAAAATAAAAAACAATCTTCTTCAGCGGTCTCCCTCGTTAGAAATAATTTTAAGCACGGGTCTTACGGTAAGGCAATATTGTAAGTGTTATTGCCAACACTTAGTGTCGCCTGGTTATCACAGTTACCATTGCCATAGTCTAATGTTCTTGCAAGTGTCTGTGCAGGACTAATCGGCGTCATTTCCACAACCCCTTGTTCAATCCAATGGCAATTCAGTGCAATCTTCAGAGGCGAAGTGATATTGACACCAAAGCTGCGGTTATTTGGCCTCGTTACTGTACCTCTTCCACTCACTTCATATACGTCGTCCAGTCGCATAGCAGTGTTTTCCCCGGCGATCCAGGTTCTCATTCTGGTGCTTGCCCAGCTCAGGGTGTCCTGAGAATTGGCGAGAATGACCGCCCCGTTGACTGAAATGGTAAAGTAAATATGTCCGGCAGGATTATGCCCCATGTTGGTAACGGTCTTTGTACCGATCACCTGATTATCGTTTACATAGTAGTTATTAAAACTAATGGTATGAACATGACCACTGTCTCTATAGCCGCCGGTATAACTAAGGATAATCTGTCCGCGACGATAACGCCCATCGTTTCCGAGGCAATTGGTGGTTCCAAAATCAATGGTCACTGTGTGCGGTACAGAAAAGGTATCGCGCGTTACTGTTGCGCAGTTATTTAAAATGACGGCACCACCAGTTGTTTTGAAATTGGAAAGCGTGCCGGTAGTTGCAGCCTCGTCTGCTATATTCTGTACATCGTTAAACGTCTGTTCCAGTCTGGCATTATCCATCGCATAAGTTTTCTCCTGGGCATCAAAGGTGTCAGTGGTTGTTTCCTTTTTACAACTGGCAAGCAGCGCCATAAAAAGAAACGGGAACAAAAGCAGGTAAAGCGTGTTATTCTTTTTCATATAAAAGCAGTATTTGTGTTAAGACTATCATAAAAGCAAGAAGTTTAATAAAGGAAGAAAAAATATCAGGCAGGCAGAACAAACGTTAATGAATTGGTATTGAACCAAACTGTTATGTTAACTGGGCATTTTCGTGTAGGTTTGCGCAAAATTTTTTTCAATCTTATCATGCAAATCGCAATCATAGGTACCGGATATGTGGGGCTTGTAACCGGCACTTGTTTCGCAGAAACGGGAAACAAGGTCATGTGTATTGACATAAACGAAGAAAAGATTAATCAGCTTCGCGCCGGAAAAACTCCTATTTATGAACCTGGACTGGAAAACCTCTTAGACCGAAACATTAAGGAACAGCGTATCCGCTTTACCACTTCTCTTGAAGAGGGCATTAAGGGCGCACAGATTATTTTTCTTGCATTACCTACCCCTCCGGGTAAAGACGGTGAGGCAGATCTGCAATATGTGCTCAAAGTAGCTGCAGACCTAAGTACTTTGATTACCGAATATACGGTGATCGTTAATAAAAGCACCGTACCGGTAGGTACTGCAGAGAAAGTGGCGGCTGTGCTTGCGCTAAATCTGGATAAAGAACTTTTTGACGTAGTCTCCAATCCCGAGTTTTTGCGGGAGGGTGTGGCTGTGGATGACTTTTTGAAGCCTGACCGCGTTGTCATCGGAACGTCTTCTGAAAAGGCAAGAAAGCTGATGGAAGAGCTTTATAATCCTTTTGTAAGGCAGGGTAATCCCATCTACTTTATGGATGAGCGCTCGTCTGAAATGACAAAATACGCCGCCAATGCCTACCTCGCTATGCGTATCTCCTTTATGAATGAAATGGCGCTGCTTTGTGAAAAAGCGGGTGCAAATGTGGACTGGATACGCGTAGGAATGGGAAGCGACAGCCGCATCGGCAAACGCTTCCTCTTTCCGGGAGTTGGTTATGGTGGCAGTTGTTTCCCTAAAGATGTTCAGGCTCTGGCACGTACAGCAAGAGATCATGATTTCAGCTTCAAGCTTGTGGAAACGACGATGAAGGTGAATGAAAGGCAGAAAACCGTACTCGGCAAAAAGGTGAAGGAGTTCTTTGGCTCCGAACTGAATGGCAGAACATTTGCTATCTGGGGACTTGCGTTTAAGCCTGAGACGGACGATATACGTGAGGCACCTGCCTGTGAACTGATAAAAGAATTGAGCGAAGCAGGAGCCGGCATCCGGGCATTTGACCCTGAAGCAATGGAAAATGTCCGTAAAATATATGGTGATGGCGTTTATTTCGCAGAAAACATGTACGATGCGCTGACAGGAGCAGATGCGCTGATCATTGTAACAGAATGGAGCGAATTCCGCAATCCAGATTTCGACCGTATGGCGGCTACTCTTCGTCACGCAGCTATCTTTGACGGACGGAATGTTTACACACTTGAGAAAATGGAATCACTTCCTTTTTACTATGAGTCTATTGGAAGGAAGGTGGTACATGAGCGGATCCGTCTGGAAGTAAATAATACATCAGAAGACTTTGTGCGTGAGCGTGGGCCATTAGACTAACAAAAGCATTAAAAAAATCAAACTACTACAACTACTTACATGAAGCGCATACTTATTACAGGGGCTGCGGGGTTTCTTGGTTCTCATCTTTGCGATCGTTTTTTGAAAGAAGGTTACCATGTCATCGGGATGGACAACCTCCTTACTGGTAACATCAAGAATATTGAACATCTTTTCCCCTTAAAGGAATTTGAATTCTATCATCATGATGTAACGAAGTTTGTTCACATACCGGGCAAGCTCGATTATATTTTACATTTCGCTTCTCCGGCATCTCCAATCGATTATCTGAAGATGCCGATCCAGACCTTAAAGGTTAGTTCCCTGGGAACGCACAACCTGCTGGGCCTCGCGAAGTCCAAAGGTGCGCGCATTCTGGTTGCGTCTACCTCCGAGGTGTATGGAGATCCTTTGGTGCATCCACAGACAGAAGAATATTGGGGCAACGTAAACCCGATCGGCCCACGTGGGGTATATGATGAGGCTAAGCGCTTTATGGAATCTATTACCATGGCTTACCATA
>DATJDP010000198.1:0-9632 GCA_035497355.1 Flavipsychrobacter sp. | reverse complement strand
TTTTTCTTTAGTACGATCAGCGGGGGGTAGAACATACTGTCCACCTCATCCGTTATTACCGACCCTTGCAGATCTTTGTTGGTAAAGCACTTTACATAGAGGGGGATATTGTTGTTCTGAAGAGGCTTGATCGTTTTTGGGTGAATGACCTGTGCGCCATAGTATGCCATCTCGATCACTTCATGATAAGTGATGGCTTCTATCTTCACTGTGTTGGGAAACTCTTTAGGGTCAGCATTCTGCAACCCTTCCACATCCTTCCAAATGGTTACAGACTCCGCATGAAGCATTGCAGCCAGCATTGCCGCCGTATAGTCAGAGCCTTCCCGACCTAACGTTACCGAGGTATTGTCAGCCGTAGCGCCAATAAAGCCCTGCGTCAGTACATTCATCCCTTCACTGAGGCAGCGACCGATCACATTCTTCGCCTGCTGCTCAGAGTATGCCCAGTCTACCCTCGCATCGCGATAAGTTGTATCGGTTCTGATCACATCGCGAATGTCGATCCACTGAAAGCTTAGCGCCTCCTGGAGAAGAAAAAAGTTGAAAATTCTTGTAGACATCAGCTCGCCCATACAAACTATCTGATCGTATGAGTAATCATACTTTGCAGCATCCGCATCGTCTACAGCCCATTGCAGTTCAGTAAACAACACGTTCAGTCCCTTTTCTGCTTCTGCAAAGTATCTTTCATTCAAGAGGCCTTTTGCATAGTCAAGGTGTGTCTTTTCTATAATATGCACAAGTTGATGCGCGTCCTCCTTTTTACCTTTACACGAAGCAGCAACCACGGCTTCCAGTGCATTGGTTGTCTTTCCTAAGGCAGAAACGACAAGGACCAATTGGTCTTTTGCATCTTTAATGATTGGCAGTAATGCCTTCATTCTTTCCGGTGTGGCTATGGAAGCGCCACCAAATTTGTAAACCTGCATTTATAAAAGGTAAAGTTCAAAAGTAACGATCAGTTAGTTTCTTGCCATTGCTAACGCTTCTTCTTTTTGCCAGATTTGTTCGGCTCAGTTTCCGGTTGCTTTAGTTTACGCTCATCAGCCGGTTTATCCAGCCCATAAGGATCGTACAAAAATAGCTCTGCTATGCTTTGCGGTCTTTTATCAGCCAACCATTGGAAACGGCTCAGTTTCAAAGCTGCTATATTCGCTTTTTGCAATGGTGTCATCGTTTGCTTCACATCCTGCTCCAGCACTATTTTGCTCATCTCCTTGTTCTCGAAAAATACGCGCATTCGTTCGCTTTGAGCCTGTTGCACACCGAGATAAGCGCCGTCGTCGTCTTTCGAATAATAGATGGCCTCGGCATTAGGGTAAACAACCATTTCTCTCAGTGCATTGTTCTCGAAGTAGCCGGTAAGTGTCTTGCCTTGTATCTGATCAAACATTTTTGCTTTCTCAGGCCCTGACCGGGATGCAATAAAGGCATTATTAGGGATGAAGAGCTTTCTCAGCGAACTGGTATCTGAGTATAGGAGTATGGTATCGCCCGTCAGCTGACTGCTTCTGCTCCACACTACAGGATCATACATCAGCTTCATGATCGAGTCGCCCTGAGAGTAGCGGATGCTGTCGCAACGCGCTTGCATAGAATCGGAGAAAACAAGAACATGGTGATAGCCGATAAAGTAACGAGGCCTTGTAGAGTCGGGCACCGCACTACTACTGTCTGTACTGGTTATCTCCCTTGTTTCGATGACATCCTTCCCAATTTTCTGACTGCTCTTTGTCACTATCGTTTTGCCAGGCAATGAGTCCTTTCGGGGAACAGGAGCGGCATAGAATGTATCGGCTCGTATATAGAGACTGTCGTTGTTGTTTACCTTCTTCATGACTGGTTTTACAGTAGAAAGCAGCTCTTTTGTGATCTCATTGTACTCGGCATAGCCACTATACATGGTGGTTCGCTGATTGGTATCAAGCGCATAAACGTTGCCTGTAGCAACCCCTAACCCCGTTTTCCGGTTATAGTCCATCCTGTCGCCTTCGATATATTGTGCTTCATTTTGCAGCGACGATCTGGTTCTGAAGTGTGCTATTTCGTTTTTCGCATCCCAGCTCCCATCTGATGTATGGAGTACCGATTGATCGTTGCTGACAACCGATGGTCCGAAAAATAGTACAACTTTCGTCTCGGTATTATAGCCAAGATCTTCCGAAGTGACGTTGTATTCAGGATCGGTAACAAACACTTCTCCTGTAAACCGTGCATCTTTTGATCTTACATTGTAAGTACCCACATTGCTCGACAAGGTGGTGCTTTCACTCTGCAAGGTGCCGCCCTGGGTGTAAACGCCCACTTTAGTGCCCAGATTGTAGGTCAGCTCAGAAGCCCAGAGGTTATTCTTACCATCGGTGAGGGTTACGTTTCCCTGCAGAAAAGCGACCCTGATATTGCCAGTATAGCGCAGATAATCACTCTCCACCTGGGTACCGCCCGGCTGAACGATCTTTACATTGCCGAAAGATTCTACATTATTCTTTGCTGTATTGATGTATGCACTGTCGCAGTACAGGAAGTTCTCCCCCTGTTTCAGCGCCACGTTTCCTATCAGCTTATTAATGCCGCCGGAGTCAGTGGTGATAAACTGAAGCATAGTGCCAGTGCTCGGAAGTATCTCTATGGGAAGCTTCCCGGAAGTATCCGCTGCTTGCTGTGCACCAGCATCTATGGTAAATGCAATTAATAAAAAACAAACGCAGACTGCGCTTGTCCAATGTCTGCTAAACGAAAATATCAACGCTGTAGTTACTTTTTCCGGCCAAAGATACTGACATTAATATAGCGAGTGGGATGCGCTTCTATATCAGACATCAGGAAATTCAGACTATTTAGAGAACTGTTGATGTTTTTGTAAAGGCTGGTATCGTTTACCAGCAACCCAAGAGACCCTTCATTGCTGTTTAGTTTGTAAGACACTGCTTTCAACTGATCGATCGTCTCCTGAAGGGACTTTACGGTTTGCTCTATAGGCGCGTTATTTAGCTGGTTGGTCACCTGCTCTGCATTGGTAATAACGCGATTGATACGCTCATTGTTGCTTGCAAGATTGCTGGTAATACTGTTGGTATTGCGGATAATGCCCTGCAAATGCCCGCTCTCTGCATTCAGTCTGTGCGACAACTCAGAAAAGTTCGTCATCGTTGTATTCAGATTAGCGAGACTACTTTTCAGGTTTGTCTGGGCATTGCTGTCGAGCACATAATTGATACTACCTAAAACCGAATCAAGCGTACCAACGGCGTGCCGCATATCCTGCAACAAAGGAGTAATTTCTACAGAAATAGCATCGATAATACCCCCTTCCACTTTGCCTGGCAAAACCGTTTCGTCCTCTACCAGCATCTTGCTCCCGCCAAGCTCCAGACTGATCGCTTTTGTACCTAAAAGATCGGTAGCCATAAGGTTAGCAACCGTTCCCTGCGGCAGGTTTGTCTTCTTACTTACTGCAATCGTCACTTTTACCTTTCCGTCCTCCGTAAGGTTGATTGCCGAGACATGGCCTACAGAGAGACCTTTTATCAATACTGCCGAAGAGGGTTGCAGCCCCTGAACGTCGGAGTAGTAAACATAGTATTCATTTTCACCAGAGAAGAGATTGGCACCTTTCAAAAAATAAAACCCGGCGAAAAATATCAATATGGCTATGGCTACTAATAATCCTATTCTTGCTTCTTTGGAAAATTTCATATCTGCTATCAATCAGAATTAATGCGACAAAAGTAAAGTAAAAGGGTTACACTTATCTTCTATGCGTTTATTGCTAAGGAGCATTAAATAATTATGCCGTATAGGGAAAACTTTAAAGCTATTCAGTATCAATTAAGAATTATCCGATATTTTTAAGGGTGTTCAAGACATTCCAGAGCCCGTTCGACACAGGTACTTCGTCGTCCGACCATGGTATTTCATCGTTCGACCATGGTACTTTGACGTTCGACCATGGTCTTTCGACGCTCGACCATGGTACTTTGTCATTCGACCATGGCTCTTCGACGTTCGACCAAGGTGGTTTGGCGTTCCACCATGGCTCTTTGACGTTCGACCATGGAGGTTCGATGCCCGACCAAGGTAGTTCGTTGTCCGACCAAGAGACTTTGGCGTTCGACCAAGGTACTCCGTTGTCCGACCAAGGCACTTTGACGTCCGACCAAGGTATCTCATTGTCTGACTAAGGTACTTCGGCATGCTCCACACGGACTTTGATATCTCCCCAAAGGCACTCGGGAAGAACCATGGGAAAAGAAAAAGCGCCTGTTCTTCCCGAACAAGCGCCTCAATATTGTCGCTGATCTCTTTAAAAGTCAGTTCCGATAGAAAAAATAAACATAGGTTTCGCCGTGGTCTGCTGTATATTCCATGCCGCATCCAACCTCATAAAATAGCCGAACAGCATTGTTCGCAGCCCTGCACCATACCCTACCGCCACGGAGTAATCAGGCGCAGGAAGCGATACTACCACGGCCGGCGTCTGTTGCGAGGTTGGGAAATTGTAGTCCGGTTCATCGGCCGACATAGGCATCCAGCCGTTCCATGCCGAACCAGCATCTATAAAGCCCACTAGTTGAAGATTTTTCAGAAATGCGCTTTGAATGGGCCGTTTCAGAAAGCTGGTAAGAACCGGGGCGCGGACTTCTGCATTAATTACACCAAACGAGTTTCCCCTGCGGGCATTCTGAGGGTAGCCGCGCAGATTGGTGGCGAGTGCCTGAAAGGCAAAATTCTGACTGCTCGGTGGCTGAACTGTACTTTGCTTCGGCATCAGCCAGTTGTCAACGCCGCCAAGCACATAGTTGACCTGCTGATTGCCGCCGGAATGTGCATAGGCAACGCGCCCTGCAAAAATAATATTTTTATAAAGCGGCTTATAATAGCGGGCATCGAGACCGACGTTGAAAAAACCGCCGTTAGGAGCGCTTAGCTTATAGAAGTACTCTGCAAAGAATTTGTATCGCATTCCCTTCCAGATGTTCAGGGCCGGATTGGTGGTGTTATCATGCACATATTCGGCACGGCTCATTGTCCAGTACTGCTTATCGCGGCCCAGATATTTTAAAGCTATAGAATCTATTGCCTTGAAGTCAAGAATATCCTGACGAAGCGCCAGATGGAGCCTGATACTTCTTCTCCTGTCGAGGGGGTAAGAAGCTGAACCTTGTAAGAGATTGGAAGTAGTCTTGCCCAGGTATGGATTAGGAAGGTATCCAACAGTCTGACCAGTCTTCGGATCCTCTAACGGTATGGAATAAGTATAAGAATTGACATCCCGCAAAAACAGAATGCCCCAATCTACCCTACGCTCAAAATTTTCGTATTGCAGGAAGTAAGTGGAACCACTAAAGTTGATCGGCAATTTGAAACCACCGGTAAAGCGATGATTCTCCATCGCATCGTCCAGACTTACCGTTACCATTCCGCCAAGGCTCTGGTTGGGTGGCAATCCGCCAAGAGCGCCCGCCGGCTGGTATTTATTAAAAAGAATGCTATTGTCTACTCTTACGGTAAAAAAGTCTGGCTTAAAGGACAGCCGGTATGGTTGTGGCCGCATTTTCACATAACTGCTGTCCACAAGTATAGAATCGATATCCCCTTCAGGGTACGGATCTTCGGCTACTACCGGAGCCTCCGACTCCTGCGCTGTATCTGCTGTAGCCGTTGTTACTGGCTTTACATTTCCAGATTCATCTCCGGCAAATTCCGACTGAAATACATTGCCTTCTTTCAGTATTGCATCATCCGCCGGCGGAGCAATAACTGTATTGGTGTTATCTACCACAGGCTCCGTGTTCTTTTCGTTGGCGATGGAAAGAGAGGTCGGCTGCAACTGCTTTTCCGTTGCATTCACTCCCGGCATCTCCAGCGGTTTGAAGTAAACCTTGTACTTATCGCCCACCTGCACTACATCGGCCACCTGCTGACTTGCAGGGTTGTACTGATGTGATATGATGCTTTCCGAATAGTTAGTGATAGGCACTGCATAGGCAGAATCCATGTTGTTTTGGTCTCTCTCGAAAAGCACCACATACTTATTGTTGATACCATTCTGATCGTAGAGGAAGGCAAAGTTGTCTGGGCCGTACTGAATGGGTTGAGATATTGTTCCTTTTGAGAAGTGAGACGCCTGCAGCAGCTCTGGTCTTTGTGTCTTTGTGTCGTAGAAAAAAAGGTTCATCGGGCCGGTAGGCAACTCATTTACCTTTATAGGCACGTTCATATTAGGAAGCGGCCTATTAGACAAAAACAGAATACCTCTCCTCGATCCGCCTGTCACGAACGTTGGTTGAATGTCATCCCACGCGTCGTTGGTGATAGGATGAATACGGGAGCCACGGATGGTAAACTGGTAGAGATCCGTCTTACTCTTTTTAACCGCTGAAAAAACCAGCTTTGAGTCGTCTTCCATGAAAGACATTCCAAGCACTCTGTCGAAGCGATTGTTAGGGACAACGTATTCCTCCAGCTTTGCTTTCAGGGAGTTGTAAATACGTAATCTTGTTCTTGTTCCCTGCTTGTAAAGGATAGCCAGTTTATAGCCATTATTGCTCCAGGCAAGTAGCGGATAGTCGGGATCAGGGCTCTCATTATAGTCTTTTGCCCCACCGGCTATGATGGTCGCCTTCTCCTGCTCATTTTTCGTATGCTGAATGATAACCTTGAATTCGCCCTCTTTCCATTCTACATAGGCGACATCATTTCCCCTGGGAGCAACGCGTATATTAGTGATCTTACCATTGTCTTTGGGAACATCAATGGCAAGGATTGCTTTATTGCTTGAGTCAGGCTGCTCCTGAACCTGGGCGTCCTTTTCATAAACATTCTGGTAGAAGTGAATGACAGAGTCGTAGACCTCCTTCACCTTCAGTCCGAGTGTGAGCTTCAACCCCTGCGGCAGGCTGCTCTTCAACTGCATGGTGTAAAGCAGGTTCTTTACATTTTGCTCGCCATAGCTTTCAGAGATGAACTTCCAGAAAGCTTTACCAGCCAGCTCCGGATTCTTTTCAGCCAGCTCATAAAAACCTTTGCCCGGGTAAACCTGCAAAAGGTTTTTCCATTCTGTTTCACTGGCCGCATCCCAGCCATCTACCAGGTAGGCTATAAAACCGTCAGTGGTCCATTCGGGGAGATTAAGTAAGACTGCATTTTTAACCATCTCCCGGAAGTTCTCTCCGAAAAGAAGCCTCTGCATGAGCACCGTGCTCATTCCCGTCCGCAGCTGACGTCGCACGTCTGTGTGAACACCGGTGAAGTAAACAACCAGCTTATCTCCTACAAGGTTTACCGTTCCTGCAGGTACATCTTGTATCTGTGAATCATATTTCCGGCCGATGTTTGTCTGCCTGTAGTCGTCGTAGTTGTTGTAAAGGATGATATTGAATCTGCTGGGGAACTTTCCGCCCAGCTTCTTTTCTACCACCTTTATATCCTTTTCGCCCTGCTCAGCAACATATCTTGCCAGTTGTCGCCCCGCTGCGTCGTAATGATAAACGCGAAAATGTTCTGTATCGAAAAACCGCCAATCAAACTTTCTTGTTTGAATGCGGTTCTGCCCGTACGTCTCCATATAGGTTTGCCCATGCGATGTAGTGACATCTGTGGTGACCAGTGCCGTTACCATCGCTAAACCAACTATGGCCTTTTGTCTTAGACTAACATTCATACTTAAAAAAACTCGCTCTTAATCTGTGCAGTAAATATCTATCCGATGGGCAATCTGAGTGAATAGGCTATATGTGATATGTTTGCAAACTAAATTACTGAAAATTTATCTTCAAATATGCTACGTCTCGAAACTTTCACATTTAATGCCTTCCAGGAAAATACGCACCTTATCATAAACGATAAAAATGACTGTTGGATTGTAGACCCCGGCATGTATGACAAAAACGAGACAAATGACCTGTTTAAGTTTATTGATGACAATGGATTAAAGCCCCAGGCCATTATTAATACACACGCCCATATCGATCATATTTTTGGTGTCAGTGCCTGCAAGCGGGCGTTCAGCATTCCTTTTCTAATGAACAAAAAGGAGCTACCTGTTTTAAATGTTGCTACGGCTTCTGCCATGCTATATGGTTTTGATTTCAATGATGCTCCCGAGGCAGATAGCTTTATTGAAGATAGTTGCAGGATGATGCTGGGGGAAGATGAGATTGAGATACGTTTTACACCGGGACATTCGCCTGGAAGTATTGTCTTTTATTATGGAAAAGGGAAATGGCTGATTGGTGGAGATGTGCTGTTTAATGGCAGCATCGGACGAACAGATCTACCCGGCGGAGATTTTGACACCTTGATCAATAGTATTCGTACGCAAGTTCTTGTACTTCCGGGAGATACAACGGTTTACCCCGGCCATGGGCCTGTAACCACAGTAGGAAGAGAAGCCACTTCCAACCCTTTTCTTCAGGATATTTAACGTTCTTTTTCTGCTTGAAGCGTCGGCCACATGTAAATTTGCTGCATAAACTAACTATTATGAAAACATCATTTTTACTGTTATCAGCGTTTTTACTGCTGCAATCTTCCACATTATCAGCCCAGCAAAGCCGTAGCTGGTCACGACAACGGGAGACCGTAATCCTCAACAGAAACATCTCCGGTTCGACGACGATAGAAATAAACAACAGCGGAATTTATTTTAACGGCGAACAGGTAGCGACTCGCGCAGATATCAACAGTCGCAACCTCAATAAGCGGATTATCATCCACAACGATGATAACGCCTACAACAGCGGAGACAACTCCTACCGGGGTAATGACTATGGAGATAACGCCGGCAAGAGGGCCTTATTAGGTGTCTATACGGACAATGACCGATCTGACGATGGAGCCTATATCCGTAGCGTAACTCCTAACAGCGCAGCCGACGCAGCCGGACTGAGAGAAGGCGATCTCATTACAAAGGTAGATGACCAAAAAGTAAAGGGTGCGGATGATCTCACCAACATTGTTCGCCGATACAAACCAGGTGATCGCATCACTATAAGCTATAGCAGGAACGGCCACGACCGCCAGACTACAGCAACATTGGGCGCTGCAGACACGTGGGGAGGCACACTTGGCGACTTCGATCGGAATGATAACTGGCCTCCGATGCCACCATCTATGTCCGGCAATGATTATGACGATAACAATAAGCCTATGCTTGGCGTGGCAGTTGAAAATACGGCAAATAGCGGCGGAGTAAGAGTGATTACAGTACGTCCCAATTCCCCTGCAAGACAAGCAGGACTGGAGCCTAACGACGTGATAACCGCAATAGGCAACAGAAACGTTTATAATATTTCGGATCTCCAAAGAGAAGTAAATCGTCTAGCATGGGGTACCAATGTTAACATAGACATTGAGAGAAACGGCCGCCGCCTTTCAAAAACTGTTTATTTGTCTGACCGTTCAAACGGTTCTGATTTCTGAGAAGGGGTTTCAGCAAACACCTGAGAGGCCATATCCAAGACTGATATGGCCTTTTATATTTCTCCTCGTATATCAGGATTTTTATAACGTCTCTAACTACGCTTAATCAAAACGGCAGCATTAGCTCGAGCCGACCTGACATCAGTGCCGCAGGAATGATGTCGCCGACTACCTCTGACGTTTAAGGCCACCAAGCTGAAGATTCC
>DATJDP010000197.1:0-6339 GCA_035497355.1 Flavipsychrobacter sp. | reverse complement strand
TTGCCCGCTTCCGTTTTACCCGATGATGCAAAGATCTGTTTCCATCTATAACAACGGAACAGCATCGAAAAAAAAATACCTCCACAAATGTCCACTTGAACTAAACATCTTTCAAAAAACACCACAAATGTCCATTACGTCCAATGTTCACATATTCTTGGCAGTTACAGTTTTTCCAATTCTCATATTAATGTTATACCTTTGCACCCTAATTTTTGAAAAGAAATAAACAATAAAAATGGCCGACTTACGCTTACAGCGCAACTTTGGTATAGCAGCGCACATTGATGCCGGTAAAACCACTACTACAGAACGTATCCTCTACTACACAGGTGTAAACCACAAGATTGGTGAAGTGCACGAAGGTGCTGCCACCATGGACTGGATGGCACAGGAGCAGGAGCGTGGTATTACTATCACTTCCGCAGCTACTACCTGTTTCTGGAACTTCCCTACTGAGCAAGGAAAACCTTTGCCAGATTCTAAGAAATACAAATTCAATATCATTGATACTCCGGGCCACGTGGACTTTACCGTAGAGGTAGAGCGTTCTATGCGTGTACTTGATGGTCTGGTAGCTTTGTTCTCCGCAGTTGACGGGGTTGAACCTCAGTCTGAGACTGTATGGCGTCAGGCAAATCGTTATAATGTACCACGTATCGGATTCGTAAATAAAATGGATCGTATTGGTGCAGACTTTCTGATGGTGGTACAGCAGGTGAAAGACATGCTTGGTGCTAAAGCGGTTCCGCTTCAATTGCCTATCGGTGCAGAAGACAACTTTAAAGGAGTTGTTGATCTGATCACGATGAAAGCAATTATCTGGGATGATGCTACACAGGGCATGACTTATACCCAAAGCGAAATACCTGCCGATATGAAAGAAGAGGCAGAACAGTGGAGAGCTCAGCTTGTTGAGGCAGTTGCTGAATATGATGATACCCTGATGGAAAAATTCTTTGAAGATCCTAACAGTATCTCTGAGGAAGAAATTCATGAAGCAGTACGTAAAGCAACTATTGACCTGAGCATTATTCCTATGCTTTGCGGTTCTTCTTACAAGAACAAAGGCGTACAGAAAATGCTTGATTGCGTTATCCGTTACCTGCCTTCTCCTGTGGATGTTGAAGCTATTAAAGGAACAAACCCTGACACTGGTGAGGAAATGCTCCGCAAGCCAGATGCAAAGGAACCATTCGCTGCATTGGCGTTCAAGATCATGACTGATCCTTTCGTTGGCCGTCTTGCGTTCTTCCGGGCTTACTCTGGCCATCTGGATGCTGGTTCTTATGTGCTGAACATGCGTACAGGCAAGAACGAGCGTATCTCTCGTATCATGCAGATGCATGCTAACAAACAAAATCCGATTGATTTTATCGAAGCAGGTGATATTGGTGCGGCAGTTGGTTTTAAAGACATCAAAACCGGCGATACCCTTTGTGATGAAAAGCATCCGATCGTTCTTGAAAACATGTTTATCCCTGAGCCGGTAATCTCTATAGCAGTTGAGCCGAGAACGCAGGCTGATATGGAAAATATGGGTAAGGCTATCGGTAAGCTTGTAGAAGAAGATCCTACCCTTCGCGTAAAGACTGACGAAGACACCGGACAAACAATTCTGTCAGGTATGGGTGAGCTTCACCTCGAAATTATCGTTGACCGTATGCGTCGCGAGTTCAAGGCTGAGATCAATCAGGGTGCTCCTCAGGTTGCATACAAAGAGGCGTTTACTGTGAAAGTAGATCACCGTGAAGTCTATAAAAAGCAAACGGGTGGTCGTGGTAAGTTCGCAGATGTACAGTTTGAGATGGGACCTGCTGACGAAGAGTTTTTGAAAGAAGGAAAAGGCAACTTCCAGTTTGTAAATGACATTTTCGGAGGTTCTATTCCAAAGGAATTCCATACCTCTATTGCTAAAGGATTTGAAGCATCTATGAGCACAGGTGTACTGGCAGGCTTCCCTGTAGACAATCTGAAAGTGCGTATCTACGATGGTTCTTTCCACGCAGTGGATTCCGATGCCATGTCTTTCGAACTTTGTGCTAAGAGCGGATATCGCGAAGCTGGTAAAAAGGCTAAGCCGATCATTCTTGAGCCGATCATGAAAGTTGAGGTGATCACCCCGGAGCAATACATGGGTGATGTAACAGGTGACCTTAACCGCCGTCGTGCTATGCTGGAAGGTATGGATACCCGTGCTGGTGCTCAGGTTATTAAAGCTAAGGTTCCGCTGAGCGAAATGTTCGGTTATGTAACACAGCTTCGTTCCCTGTCTTCCGGCCGTGCATCTTCTACCATGGAGTTCAGCCACTATGCACCTGCTCCTCGTAATATTGAAGAGGAAGTAGTTGCTAAAGCAAAAGGTAAAGTAAACGCTTAATCCAGGCGGTAAAATATAATAATGAAGAAACGCCCTGCTTTGCGGGGCGTTTTTCTTTTTATGAACTTTCTCTATGGCGTTGCCGGCCATGGTAAATAGCCAGGCAAATCAAAACAATGGCTATCAGGGCTGGCACGATAAGCACTAGTCCAAAACCTCCTGCTAAAAGGCCCCGAACAGCAGCAAGCGTAAAAAGAATTGCCAATACAAAACATATAATTACAAATCCGCCCTTTCTCATGCCTTCGATGCCTACAAAATCCCGCCAACGGACGCACATAAAAACAACAGAGGCTGATCGAATTACATTTTTCTACAAACTGAATTCCTTTTTTCTCCAACCGAATTCCTTTTCTCGCTAACTGAATTCCTTTTTTCACAAACCGAATTCCTTTTGTCTCTAATTGAATTCCATTTACCAGAAACCGAATTCCTTTTGTCAGAAACTGAATTCCTTTTGTCAGAAACCGAATTCCTTTTATGGCAAAAGGAATTCCTATAGTTTTTGCCGTTTTAAAGGCTCAGCACGATTTTATTACAATTCTTCTAAAGGATGGTGATATGGATTCGATGATTTGGCTATCCCTGCTTTTAGCGCCTCTTATAATAGCGTTGTTCTTTCTGATCGGCTACCTTGCCTATCAGCGTAAAAGCGAAGATGTCTGATTTTAGAACAGATACATTAATCTTACCGTCCACATGTTGCTAAACTGCTGTCCACGATCTCCAAAGCCAGGAGGAATATTATTGCGGATGGACATTAAGGAGTACTGAAACCGAAGATTCAAAAACAGGCCCTGTAGCAGATGTAAATTGCCTCCAATAATGAAATTCAAATCCGATTTCTTGAAAGGATACTTCTCAAAATCGTTAGGATAGGTGGGCGTTGTGGTGGAAGTCTCCTTTGCCGAAACTAACTGAGAATAAGAAAGCCCCGCTCCAAAATGGCTTCTTCTTTTATCAAAATAGTTTATCTGAACCGGTATTTCTGCATAATTGAGATGTATCTGATACTTATCAATAAGAAATACACTGGCACCGGTATTAGCAGTCTGCTCCTTGTTGCTCTTTGCGCCTTTCTGCGAAAAAAGGATCTCGAGACTCACAGCAAGATGCTCTGCAAGATGGGTGTACACAATGCCGCCTACATTCATCCCCACCTTATGGTAGCCGGCAAAGTTATCGCCATCCACCTGCGAGAAGTTGGCGCCTGCAATCAGGCCTGCATAGAATGTCCTTGGATCTTCTAAATAATAATTGGAGGGATTTTGAGCCTTTATCTTATTATTGAAACTACTTCCTACCAGCACGGCAAAAACAAGTGCCGTGAAATTTCTAACTTTAGCCATCGAATCCGAATTGCAAAATGAGTTTCAAATATACAGCAAACACCCTGAAAAAACTGGAAGAGCTCTTTGAAGAGGCACGTTATATTATACGATTTGAAAAGGGCAATTTTAATTCAGGGTATTGCATTCTTGAAGACAGACGGATCGTTGTTGTCAATAAATTTTTAAACGTAGAAGGCAGAATTAATGCCCTTGTCGAGATACTTCCGTCCATAAAACTTAATGAAGACGAGCTAAGTGGTGAAATGCTGAAGTGGTATAAGCAATTTCAGGACTCTTCGGCACCGAATAATGATTCTTCCGTACAAACTCAAATGGACCTTTAAGCGTGAAAGTTACTTTTTTAGGCAGTGGTACCTCGCAGGGCGTCCCTGTAATCAGTTGTACCTGTGCCGTATGCACCTCTTCAGATACGCGGGACAACCGTTTACGTAGTTCTGTTTTTATTGAAGTGAACGGAACCAATATCGTTATTGATACCGGTCCCGATTTCCGCTACCAGATGTTGCGCAGCAAAATCAATAAGCTTGATGCGGTACTTCTCACGCATAGCCACAAAGACCATATTGCAGGCCTGGACGATGTGCGTGCTTATAATTACTTTCAGCAAAAGCCAATGGATGTCTACGCCACAGAAGAAACACAGCAGGCGTTAAGAAGAGAGTATTCTTACATTTTTGATAATCAGGACTACCCAGGCATTCCCCAGATAAGGCTTCACACCATTCAGTCTGCTACCCCTTTTTCTGTAAGCGGAATTGAGGTTACCCCCATCCGGGTTTTGCATTACAAAATGGAGGTTATAGGCTTCCGGATACAGGATTTTACCTATATCACAGATGCGAACTACATTGCTCCTCAGGAAATTGAAAAGATAAAGGGCAGCAAAGTATTAGTGCTAAATGCCCTTCGCCACGAGCAGCACGTATCGCATTATACCCTATCCCAGGCTATAGAAATTGCCAAAGAGATAGGGGCAGAAGAAACATATTTTACACATATAAGTCATCAGTTGGGTCTCCATAAGGAAGTGGACGCGGAACTGCCTGAAGGAATGCACCTTGCTTATGATTGCCTTGAGTTGGAATTGTGATAATTGTAAACTTTTCTTCCTTAATTTTAAACAAAATAACAGAGCATTCTAATGAAAAGACTTGTTGTAGCCCTGCTTCTAAGCTGCGGTGTTATGGGTGCACATGCACAGTACCAGAATACTACCATTAAGGTAGGACAGAAAGCACCTGAGTTGAAATTTGATAGTCCTTCCGGCGACCAACTGGATCTGGCAAAAATATCTAAAGATCGCGTAGTTCTGCTTGATTTCTGGGCCTCCTGGTGCCGTCCATGCCGCAATGCAAATCCAAAATTAGTAGAGATGTACAATCGGTATAAGGACAAGGAATTTAAAACCGCTAAGAAGGGATTTACCATTGTAAGTGTGTCCCTTGACCAAAAGAAAGAAGCCTGGGAAAAGGCAATTGCAGATGATAAACTGGCTTGGGAATACCATATGAGTGATCTTGGAGGATGGGAATCAAAACCTGCGCAGCTCTATGGCGTTCAGTTCATTCCACAGGCATTTCTGGTAGGACCGGATGGCAAAGTACTGGCAACTTATCAAATGGCAGAGCAGGCAGAAGCAGATTTGCAGAAGCTGCTGAAATAGTTTGAAGCATTTTTTGCCAGATAACTGATTTTTTATACCTTTGCCCACTCTAATTTTTACACGCATGGCAAAATCCATGCATTAAAAAGGCAACCAAAAAAATGAAAAAAGGCATTCACCCCGACAGCTACCGTTTAGTAGTATTCAAAGATATGTCGAACGATTTTACTTTTATCACTCGTTCTACAGCTCCAACAAGAGAAACAATTACTATGGAAGATGGTAATGAATATCCATTAGTAAAAGTGGAAATTTCTAACACCTCTCACCCATTCTACACTGGTAAATCAATGTTCGTTGATACTGCCGGTCGTATTGATAAATTCAAAAAACGTTACGAAAAGAAGAAATAGTCTTCACTTTGTAATACAGGTATTATACAGAAAGATCCCGGCTCAGGTCGGGATCTTTTGTTTTCGGAGGTTGCTGTTTTCGTTGACGTCTTCAACGAGGTTAGTAAAAGCGTTACCGCTTACCAATTCTTGATACCCTGCCATTAACAACAATCGCATCTGGCTTGATACTACCATATACTTGGAAAAAATCACGACTTTTGCCACGATTTTTCGTTTATGCACATCATTCTTTTTGACGACGAAACTCGTTTCCGATTATTGCCTTTTACACATACCCGCCCCGTGGCGGATATTCGCTGCGGTATCTTTACTATGCGGGAACGCTGGGAGAAGCTTTTGAATCAACAAACCAGCACACTTACAGATACTTATCTCCAGCCTGTTTTCCCTCTTCATACAGGCAATGACAACCTTTTTATCAATGCATCTGTGTTCGCCTCCGAAAGCTTAATACAAGCGATTAATACACTGGCAGAAGGAGAAAAGTTGATTCAGAATGAGCTGGTAATTGCTGCAAGGTTCTCTAACGCGGAGGTCCATTTTCATAATATCAATGCTCAGTTCCAGCAGCTTACTGCAAAGCCATTT
>DATJDP010000196.1:0-6844 GCA_035497355.1 Flavipsychrobacter sp. | reverse complement strand
CAAACACTCCTTTATAACGGCTGAACAAGCGAAAAGTCTTTTCGCCTGTTCGTTTATGACGTTTAAACAAGCGAAAAGACTTTTCGCCTGTTCGTTTATGGCGTTCAAACAAGCGAAAAGAGGTTTCGCCTGTTCGTTTATGATGTTTAAACAAGCGAAAAGAGGTTTCGCCTGTTAGTTTATGACGTTCAAACAAGCGAAAAGAGGTTTCGCCTGTTCGTTTATGATGTTCAAACAAGCGAAGAGACGTTTCGCCTGTTCGTTTATGATGTTTAAACAAGCGAAAAGACTTTTCGCCTGTTCGTTTATCACGTCCAAACAAGCGAAAAGAGGTTTCGCCTGTTCGTTTACGACATCCAAACAAGCGAAAAGATGTTTCGCCTGTTCGTGTGTAACAAACGAGCTTTAGATAAGGTTTTCGGGGCTTTCAGGGGTGGAAAAGAGGTTTTTCGAAGCTCCGATCAAGTGATCCATACGTTAGGGTATCATTCGGAACAAACCGGCTGGCGCTTTGCTAAAGCACCCGGGCGTTAGGACGTTCATGCTTAAAGTTCGCTTCAGGCCAGTGAGTAATATTGCAGCAACAACCATTGTCTGCCACACCCCTGAAGCGTCTCGTATCGTCCAATCGAGAGTTTGACACCTCCCTTCAAACATTGGCTAATACGGAAGCATTGCTGCAGCAGCAGGACCGAACCTGAGTGCTCCTCATCCTTTATTTCGTCAGTCAGGGCAAACAATCCGCCAGACCAGAACAAATTAATTATGAGACCATGGGGCTATTGATCATCAATCCAACAACTAAAATTTCGACGGACTAATTTTTTTGTATGCTTTTATTTTAGCTAAATTGGTATTATAAAAACACGTACAATGAAAAAGGTGGGAATTATTGGTTCTGGTGCTGTAGCAAAATCTCTTGGTAATGGTTTTTTGAAATATGGATATGAAGTGATGCTAAGTTCGCGCGACACCAGCAAACTTGCAGAGTGGAAGGAGCAGGGCGGTAACACTGCTTATACCGGCAGCTTTAGAGAGGCAGCAAGCTTCGGAGATATTATTGTCCTCGCGGTGCTGGGCCGTGCTGCTTCAGATGCCATTGAAGATGCAGGTGTTCAGTTTCTAAACGGGAAAACCGTGATAGACACCACAAATCCCATTGATGAAGCGCCTGCAGTAGACGGTGTCTTGAAGTTTACTACCTCGCTTAACGAGTCTATGATGGAACAATTGCAGGAGCGCTTCCCGGGGCTCAACTTCGTAAAGGCATTCAACAGTGTAGGTAATGCCAGTATGGTCAACCCCTCTTATAAAGAAGGAAAGCCAACAATGTTCATCTGTGGCAACAATGAAGGGGCCAAGGCAGAAGTGAAGGATATCCTCGATCAGTTTGGCTGGGAAACAGAGGATATGGGTAAGGCGGTTGCTGCCCGTGCTATTGAGCCTTTGTGCATTCTCTGGTGTATACCAGGTTTCCTGCACAATCAATGGGGGCATGCATTTAAGGTGTTGAAGCCATAAAGATATTTCGTTTGTCAACGTCCCTCTGAAACCTGAGGGATTTTATCTTTTCCTTCATCTCTATTTTATTATCTTTCCGTTTTTACTATCAAGAAAAGCGGATGAAAATATCAGCTATTGCTGTTGCCAGTTTATTAATTACAGCGGCTTCCTGCACCAATGAAATACCCACATCTACAGAAACCACACTTGTAAAGCAAAGTAGGGATGTGCATACACAATCTAATGCTGATAGCATTGACATCAAACACCTCTCTCTTGACATAAAGGTTGATTTTGCTCAAAAGCAGATCAAGGGCAGCGCAGTATGGGATATTGCTAATCCGCATCACCAGGATTCGCTGCAACTTGATACTTATGATCTTACCATAGACAGCGTTTTTGTGGATGGGAAGAATACAGGCTACCGACTCGGAAATCCTGTAGAGCACCTTGGCAGCGTGCTATCCATCCCTATCAGTGCAGAAACAAAAAAAGTAGCTATTTATTATAAAACAGGCAATAACGCGCGCGCCCTTCAATGGCTCACTCCTGCTCAAACACTGGATAAGAAGAACCCCTTTTTATATACACAGTCAGAGTCTATCTATGCACGGTCGTGGATTCCGGCACCTGATGGTCCTGGTATTCGGTTTACGTACGATGCAAGGGTAGAAGTGCCAAAGAATTTGCTGGCCTTGATGAGTGCCGAAAATCCACAGCAGAAGAATGATAGTGGTATCTACCATTTCCATATGAATATTCCGATTCCTGCCTATCTGATGGCACTTGCTGTTGGCGATCTTCGCTTTAAGGCAATAGATAACCGTACGGGAGTGTACGCAGAGCCAAACATGATAGATAAAGCCGCTTGGGAGCTGGCTGATGTGGGAAAGATGGTAACCACTGCCGAAAAGCTTTACGGACCTTACCGCTGGGGAAGATACGATGTATTGATCCTTCCTCCCGGCTTCCCTATAGGCGGCATGGAAAACCCAAGGCTCACCTTTGCAACACCAACCATTATAGCAGGTGATCGCTCGCTGGTTAACCTTGTGGCACATGAGCTGGCACACAACTGGAGCGGCAACCTGGTCACCAACGCAACATGGGACGATTTCTGGCTGAATGAGGGCTTTACTGTATACTTTGAACGCCGTCTTACAGAAGCAATGATGGGGAAAAGCTACACAGATATGCTGTGGGAACTAGGCTATCAGGATCTGGAAGCAAACGTCCAGGATCTGGGAAAAGATAGTAAAGACACTTATCTGAAACTTGATCTTGCAGGTCGCGATCCTGACGATGGGCTGACAGATATACCGTATGAAAAGGGCGCGTTGTTTTTAAAGTTGATAGAAGATAATGTAGGTCGTGAGCGGTTCGACCACTTCCTGAGGACTTATTTCGAAGAACATGCCTTTAAGAGCATTACTACCGAGCAATTTCTGGACTATCTGCAAAAGAACCTTATTAAAGGCGATAAACAACTTGAGAAAAAGCTGAATATCAATGCCTGGGTATATGGGCCCGGTATTCCTGACAATGCGCCTCGTGCAGACATGGAGCGCTTCAGTCTGGTGGACTCAGCAAGAGCTCAGTTTTTAAAAGGTACTGCCCCTTCTGAACTAAATACAAAAGAATGGACAACGCATGAATGGCTGCATTTCCTGCGCAAGATGCCAAAGCCATTATCCTTGCAGCAGATGGACGCGCTGGATAAAGCCTTTCATTTTACAAACACAGGAAATAGCGAGATTGCAGACTTATGGTTTATCATGTCGGTAGCAGCAGATTACAAACCAGCCTATCCGGCGATGGACAAGTTTTTGAGCGCTGTAGGTAGAAGAAAGTTCATAGAGCCGCTCTACGAAGAAATGATGAAGACGGGCAAGCAGGAAATGGCAAAAAGCATTTATCAGAAATACAGGGCTAATTATCACCCTTTGGCACAAACAACGCTGGATAAGATTGTAGGTGAGAAATAGAGAAAAAGAAAGGACCCTGCAAACGAGGCAGGATCCTTTCCTTTAATAAATGAGGTATTAGGAGAAAGCAGTAAGCAGTACCTGCAATAAGCCGATTATAAACCCTAAGACGCCGCCAATAATCTCAACAAAGCGGAATTCCTTCTGCATAATACTTACAAGGATCTCTTCCAGTTTATCAGACGAGAAGTTGGCTACTTTTTCGGTCACTATCTTCTCAATGTCTATGGATGCGCTTAGTTTTCCTGTAAACTTGTCTATCAGTTGAGGCAGCAAAACATTGATCTCTTCCATTAACCCCTCCTTTATCTTTTGCAGCATACCTTCCCCTACGAACATGGAGATAACAGGAAGCTTTTCTTTCAATTTAACCTGAAGGAATTCATCTATATGTGTTTCGATGAAGGGAGCAAGTTCTCCGAGATTCTCAGGGTCTTTTATACGTTCAGCTATCTCATCGAAATGCAATAGTTCTGTAGCCACCAGTACGCCAAGCTTCTTTGCAAACTGCTGCTGACGCTTAGGGAAGATGCCATGAAAAGTAATGCCTAAAATGCGTTTCGGCTCTTTTGGGTGAAAGAGCATTTTAATGGCGATCCAGTTGGTAAACCAGCCAATAAAAGCAGATATGAACGGAATGAGATAGATCATGATAAAAAGTAATCCCGCTTTAGGGAAGCGGGATGCGAAGATAAATGGTATTAAAGTTTTTAGAAAGCCTTTAGGAGAATGTTAGCTTATGCTTTACCAGGTTGCTGAGGTATTCTCCATAACCAGACTTAGCGTAAATCTTAGCCTGTTGTGCCATCTGCTCATCGTTGATCCAGCCTTTTGCATAAGCTATCTCCTCAATACAACCGATCTTCATACCTTGTCTTTTTTCGATTACCTCTATGAATTGTCCTGCCTGTATAAGAGAGTCAAAAGTGCCGGTATCGAGCCAGGCGGTACCACGGTCAAGAACGCCCACTTCAAGCTTGCCCATCTCAAGATAGCTCCTGTTGACGTCGGTAATTTCTAATTCGCCTCGTACAGAAGGTTTGATGTTCTTTGCAATATCTACCACCTGGTTGTCGTAAAAGTACAAGCCTGGCACCGCAAAGTTGGATTTCGGCTCATTCGGCTTTTCTTCTATACTCAGAACTCTGTGGTTATCATCAAACTCAACGACACCATATCTTTCCGGGTCATTTACCTGGTAAGCGAATACCACGGCTCCATCGGGATCGATTTTCTGTCCTAAAAGGTTTCCCATTCCCGATCCATAGAAGATATTATCTCCAAGAATGAGTGCGACAGGGTCATTACCAATAAACTCCTCACCGAGAATAAATGCCTGCGCCAGGCCATCTGGCTTCGGCTGCACCACATATTCAAACCTACAGCCCACCTGTGAGCCATCACCCAAAAGCTTTTTAAAACCTGCTTGGTCTTCCGGAGTGGTAATAATGAGTATTTCATTAATACCAGCAAGCATCAGAGTGGATAGCGGATAATAGATCATAGGCTTGTCATAAACCGGCATGAGTTGCTTGCTCACAGCAATGGTGAGTGGGTAGAGACGAGTGCCGGATCCGCCGGCGAGAATGATGCCTTTCATATATGTTAGTCGTTTTTTAGCTGCTGTGTTCTTTGTTGCAACAGATCAGTTTCTATAGTTGTTCGTTTTTTCGCCATTTTGTTTCCTTACTGACAGTAATGCCTTTAATTCATGAAACACAAGGAAATAGAAAAATCGCTGGCAACTCTTATCTTATTCTATTCCCAATTGAAACGACAGAGCACTTAGTATTTCTTCTTGTAAACCGGTGTCATCAACGCTTCCATAAAAATGGGATAGCCTGCTTTTATCAATCGTCCTGATCTGGTGACAAAGGATAATGGATTCATTCGCTAAACCGAAAGAGCCCTGATGAATTAATGCTTCATTTGGATAGATCGTTCGTCCAGCTTTTCTCGAGGTAACCGGAAGGATATTTACGGTGTTAAGCAGTGCATTTATTTCCGTTTCACTTATTATAAGTACAGGCCGCGATTTTCCCTGCTCAGAGCCTACTACTGGATCGAGATTGGCCCGCCAGATACTCCATTTATTCTTCAAGGGATTCAGGATCTATAGATTTAAAGTCTTCATTTATTTCTTCAATGTCTTTCCGGAAAAGCACATCATTTGCCGCCCCCTTCATTAACCGCATCTTGTGAGCGCGTTCTTCGCCTACATCTTCAACAATCACAATGACATTCCTGCTGTTTCTAAAGGATTCAGGTAATTGGATAACTATTTTATTGTTTTCCAGTTTATAAACATGACGGTAAATCATTCGCTACACTTTCTTCAAATTTAAGATTTATTCAGAAGCTGTCTGATATTGGCTTTTGTAATAATTTGAATAATCCCCACTTGTAACATGCTGCAGCCATTCTTCATTTGACAGGTACCAGTCTATCGTTTCGCTTAAGCCTTGTTCAAAAGTTACAGACGGTTTCCAGCCCAGTTCTTTATTGATCTTAGTTGCATCAATAGCATAGCGGCGGTCATGTCCCGGACGGTCTTTTACGTAAGCAATAAGTTTTTCGCTTTCTCCCGGTTCTCTACCAAGCTTTTCATCCATTTGCTTGCACAAAAGTTTAATAAGTTGAATGTTCTGCCATTCGTTGAAGCCGCCAATATTGTACGTTTCTCCATCTTTACCTTCATGAAAAACGAGGTCAATAGCACGTGCATGATCTACAACATACAACCAATCGCGCGTGTACTTCCCATCACCATATACCGGCAAAGGAATGCCATTGCGGATATTATTGATGAAAAGCGGAATTAGCTTCTCGGGGAATTGGTTCGGCCCATAGTTATTAGAACAGTTGGTAACCACAAACGGAAGCTTATAGCTATTGCCATAAGCTCGGACAAGATGGTCGGAAGCGGCTTTGGAAGCAGAGTAGGGCGATTGAGGATCATAAGCCGTGGTCTCAAGGAAGAAGCCGGTTTCGCCAAGCGACCCATAGACCTCATCCGTAGAAACATGATAAAAACGCTTACCCTCTTTATCATCCTTCCAAAGTTCACGAGCGGCATTCAGCAAATTAGCAGTGCCAAGTACATTCGTTTCGATAAAGACGTTAGGGTCTTTCAGCGAACGATCTACGTGACTCTCTGCAGCGAGATGAATGACCCCATGAAAGCGATACGTATCAAATATCTCATTTATCGCAGATGCATTACAGATGTCAGCTTTTATAAATGTATAGTTCGGCGCGTCCTCAATGTCTTTCAGGTTTTCAAGATTGCCGGCATAGGTCAGCGCATCGAGATTAACAATGTGATAGTCAGGATATTTATTTACGAACAACCTTAC
>DATJDP010000195.1:0-25048 GCA_035497355.1 Flavipsychrobacter sp. | reverse complement strand
GTACCGTATATCCCATTTGTTTTTTCTGGCTCCGGGAACTGCAGATTAGCGCTTATAAAGCTATCCAGATCAAAAGTCGGTTTCGGCTCCTTATCAACATATTTGAAGATATCTCCGTCTGTAGGCTTTGCCAGCTCCATCAGTTGGTGCTCATTTATCCTGAAAGAAATAGGCAGCGTCTTGTAAACGGTTACAACCCGGCCATCCTGCACACCTGGCTTCCAGCGCGGCATTAGCCTTACTACGCGAACACTTTCACTGTCCAGCAGCGCGTCCACGCTTCGCACCACAGTTACGTCCTTCACCTGTCCGGTTGTATCTACCACAAATCCTACTGTCACTTTCCCTTCCACATTTTGCTTCCTCGCAACTTCAGGGTATCGAAGGTTTTTTGCCAGAAATTTTGAAAGATTCACTGTAGGCTCCGGCATTTGTTCAGCATAGGTAAGGACCTGTGCCGCTGCGCCCTGCTCGTTATGCGCTGCATCTTGTGCCGTGGCACTGAGGGAGAAAGTGACCATTGCGCCAAGGGCAAAAAGAATATACTTCATAAGGTTGGGTTGGAGGGAGATACAGACAAAGATAAATCGAATGAAGTAGAAAGTAGAAGCTCTCGAGTGTGAGTATCTCTTTGGCTTCTCTTTTTGTTAATATGTAGTCGGATAAGCACAAGGGCTTAACTATTGTAGCAGCCAGAGCTTTGAATGCTTCTTCAGCACTCTTTTCGGATGAACCCTTCTTTGGAAAGGGAAAGCGCCCTGCAACTGCTCTCATATCGAAGATACCGGATTTATGCATTCGATACTGGCTTTATGCCAGGCAAAAAGGCAAAAACGACAGATTGCTCGACATGTTAGCGCCGCGCATGTCGAGCCTAATGATGATATTGATTTGGAATTCGTGACAATTTAGAGATAGTGTACCTAATCGCTTGTAGAAATGATTTCTTGCCGTATCACAGCGTTAAAAAAAAATCCATATCTATCTAAGGAGCGTAACATTGCCGTGATACTTCTCAGTAATCTGTCCGTCAAGTTCAGCTTCTATCAGGTAAATATATACGCCTTCCGGCTGTGCAACATCATTGTATCTGCCATCCCATCCTCTGCCATCTATACGCAAAGTCTCAAACACCATCTGCCCCCACCGGTTGAATATCGCCATGTGAAAGCGCGTGAGATTCGAAGAAAGCAACTGTCTGGGCAGGAAATAATCGTTGAGTCCATCGCCATTAGGGGTAAACGCATTCGGTATATCAATATAGCAGTTCTTAAGCACTTCTATACTATCAGCAGTGCTGCATCCGTCCTTTGAAGTAACCGTCAAGGAGTAGGAACCAGGATGGCGAACGCGGAGGCTGGAGCTGGAATCGCCCGTGCTCCACAGCAGTTTGCTGGAATCTGGAGATTTTGTGTGGTTGAAGAGTACTACCGCTTCTCCGTTAAGGCAAATAGAGTCATCCGGTCCAAGGTTGACGAGCGGGTATGGAAAGACGTTGATGACGGTAGAGAAAGAAGTATCTCTGCATGCCCTGTATGCTGCGGTCATGACGATAGTTAGCAGTCCCGGTGTGTCGGATGCATAGGTGGAATTCAAAAGCCCGGCAGCAGAATCAGTAATGCCGTTGAACGTCCACAAAAGATATTCGGCACCCGTGGTATAGGTAGGATAGCAAATTATGCCCTGGCCTTCGCATAGCGACGCTCTGTCGGTGGTGAATGACACAGAAGGAATTGTATCAGCCGTTATTGAAATCGTAGCAGTATCATAGCAAAACTCAGCAGTCTGGATGAATAACCGGACTTGATAGACGCCCGGGTTTGCATAGGCGTGCGCGGGATCTTCGAGAGCCGATGCAGTGCCATCTCCAAAATCCCAGAGGTAGGAAAGAAAACCAGACGGTAAGCTTTGGAGGTATACTGTGTCCTGCTGGCAAATAACAGTATCCGCTACAATAACGGGGCGCGGGGGAGGTGGAGGTATAACGACAGTTACCGATGTATCGCATCCGCCCATCGTTCTTATGATAAGCGTATAGCTTCCTGACTTTGTATTTGAAAGCGTGTCGCCTGTGGAGCTATTTACTGTCAGCTTTATATTGGTATTGTTTGCGTCATACCACTCGTAAGTGTAAGCGGTGGTATCCGCTTGCATTGGTGTTGCCCAGGCCATGCCGAGGCTATCGTATCTGCAACCGGGTTTGGAGCCGACGGCAGGCATATGTCCATCAAAGGTTACCAGGAAGGTATCCCGGTGCAAGACGCAGGGTGGAGTGTAAAAGACTACGGAGTACATTCCCGATTGGGTCACTACCATCTCAGTATCGGTTGATCCGTTGTTCCATTTATAATCCCAGCCATCTGAGGCAACCTTCAGTGTCAAACTATCTTTAAAACATACCCTTATCGGCTGCTTTGTGTCTATAGTGTCCTTGTTTAAAATGGCCACTTCGTTGGGCAGGCCGAGGGTATGGTCGGTGCCTGGCAACAAACTCACTACATTCTGCACCACCTGGCATGCAGTGCCTACGGCATTTGGTAGATTAATGCGGCTGAGTGTGCCCGGATTTGCGGGAAAGAAATAGATCTTGTTGTCTGGAGCAATCTTCATATCGCTAAAAAGTGTGGCATTGCCTACACTGGTTCTCGATGCTTTAATGGTAGCAGGCACACCTGAGGTAAGATCGTACTGATAGACACGGTTGCCTATCTCTATAGCATAGACTTTTGAATTGTCAGGGGAAAATGTACCGCCATAGCAGCCGCCCCATGCCAGAACACTATAGTTGAGCGCCAGTGGATTTGATACAATTCCGGTAGCAGCATCAAAATCGTAGATCTCCGCGCCTGCATTGATATTGCAGGTGAGCAGCTTTTTTCTATCGGGAGATACTTTCATTACTCCTGACATATAGTCGTTACCGGTGAATCCACCACAAAAAGAAATAACGGATGAAGGGTTGAATCCCGCATCCGTTATTTCAAAGGCTTTAAAAGCATTATTCCATCCAGAGTGAACCAGAAGCCAGACATTACATCTGTCTCCTACCGTCACAGTCATTTTCTCGGTAAGGCCGGTGTCAAGCAGGATGCTTTTACGTCCCGGCACCACATCGCCGTTTCCTCCATTCAGCGTCATATCTACCACTGAATAATACAGACGACCAGCATCTATGCCCAGTTCTCTTTGGCTAAGTGAAAAAACATAATACTTATAGGGAGTGTCTGGCACCTGCACTATTGCAGCCGCCTGGGTAGTGCTTGATGTCGGCTCCAGTGCAAGTTGTGGCGGCGCACCGGTATAATAGCTTTGAAGGCCCGTAAGGTTGGTTCCATTTGGCATTGGTATATTCTGTTTGTTCCAGATAGTCGAACCCTCGGTATAGAACAACAAGCCATTGGCATTGCTGACAGAGGCGGAGCCTTCTACAAATCCTACACCAGTGAAATACACAGGACCGTGTATGGCCGTTTGTATGGGGACAGGGTTGCCGGTTGTAAAGTCCAGACCGGCAAAACTGCCAAATGCCCATATGTTTTGTCCCCGTGAAGTCCATGTAAACCAACAAATGCACAGAACACTCAATATAATCCTCTTCATACCAATCGAAATAGACTCGTTACTTTATTACATCGAACTTCCGCGAAACCGCTCCCTGATCTGTTATAAATTGAATGAAGTAAACTCCGGTTGACAAACCTCCCAGGTTTATTGTCTGCCTTGTGCCTGCCTTCGGTGTCACTTTGAAAGCTAGTGCCCCCTGCGCCGTCAGAACGTTTATTTCATAAATTGTAATATCCGAGTTGTTTTCAATAACCAGACTTGTACTTGCAGGATTAGGGTAGGTTTTTAGCAAAGACTGCAGTGCTATATCGTTCACCGCGAGGCCGATCACCGCACGGCACTCCGATGTCTGGCTACAGCCATTTACGGTAACGGTAACAGCGTAGTTGCCAGTTGCGGCAGCAGTGAAGGACGAACCTGTAGCGCCTGCTATCGGCTGGTTGGTGCCACAGTCTATCCACTGGAAAGTTGCGTTGGTCGCAGCCGAAGTGAGTGTGCTTCCTGCAAGCGTTACGGCTGTATCAGCACGTTCCACAACAAAAGTATCTACCTGGAAAACACAGTCAGATTTAGAGATCACCCAATAGGTGCCGTTTTGAGTAGCCATGAAAGAATCTGCGGTAGATACAGGTCCGGTTGATGTATTGCTAAACCAGGAATAATATAGCAAACCGGATGGGGCTGATAGTTTTACCGGAAATCCGGAACATTCTGGAACGTTGGAATAAAGTGTATCTAATACCGGGTGCACGATCTTTTGTGGAAAGCCACCAGAAACCATTGAGCCGCCTGAAAGCGCTACAGCGCCTGAAACGTAGTTGCACGCTGTGCCGGCAAGGTTAGGAAACTCGATCCTGTCTATAGAAGTGTAAGGAATACCCCATGGGCTAACATACAACTTTCCATCAGGGCCGGTTTGAAGGCCACCGGACAAAATATAGCCGTTGGATTGAGACACATCTGTCCTTGAACTCGTGATTGCCGAAAGCGTAGATAAGCTAAGGTCGTACTGGAATACACCCGATATACTCATCGCAGATACGTACAGCTTCGAATTGTCAGGCGAGAAGCACACAGCTTTAAAACCGGCGACATTGTCGGTTAAGGAGTCGATTACGCGACAATTAGTGATGGCGCCTGTTGCAGGATTGAAATTATGAACTTCTACTGTAGAAGCGAAACCTGCAGCCAGTGTGTACGGCATAGCATTAAAAGTGACGATCGCAAGATGCATATTATCTGAGGATGCTTTTATTTCTCCGGTTGAGTATGCGCCGGTTCCGTTTAAGGTACCGCTGTTGTAGACTGTCGGAGTAGTGTTAAGGCCTGCCGATGTGATTTCGTAAACGTTGAAAAACGTGGTATCAGGCTGATGTATTACCAGCCAGGTATTACAGTTTTCGCCAGGGACGGCCACCATTAAGCTCGTAAGACTACCTCCTAAAGGCAGCATCTTCTGGCCCGGCACTACATCTCCCAATCCACCGTTTAGCTGCATATCTACGACAGAATAATAGATGGTATCACTTACCAGATTATTGTCGAGTGTGCTATAAGAGTAGCCACAGAACACATAATACTTGTTTGTGTCATTAACGAAGGGCACTATTAAAGCAGATTGTTGAAAATAAGGATCGAGTATGGTGCTGTCCATGAGGTTAGAACCATTGGGCATAACATTATTGTTCTTATCTCTCAGCTTTATGCCATCTGTATAAAATAGAAGATTGCCATTTCTATCGCTGACACTCGCACTAATGTTCTGGTTAGACAGCGTAGATGTAAACGATACAGGGCTGCCGCTATTGAAATTTAAACCGCCGCCAATTCCAAATACCCAGTTATTGTCTTCGTTCTGACCGAACGATGTGACACATAACAACAGGCAGAGCACGTTTAGTAAAGTAAATTTGAATCGCATTGTGTAAAGAGTTTGATTGTGAATAATAAGTTCCCTAAGGCCGAAGTTTTAGACCATATTGACAAAAGTATCCTACTACACTGCTCAAAAACAGAGTGGTAATACGTATATTGTCGTCTACTTTATCTACGTGTTTATACGGAGTTTCATGAGGGGATTAACTGAATATAAGTTGTATGTAGGGGCAAGGCGGTTTTTGAAGCGCTTAGCCATTACAATTGCAGCATGTATTTTCTCTGCTGGCTTATGGGCTCAGGACGCTGAAAACTACAGGCTCAGTAGTAGCGTAGAATCGCAGTTCTCTCGCCAATGGACTTCCGCAGATAGTAGTACCATCATGAAGTTGATTGCTCGTGCGGCGCTTTACACTGATTCTGACCCTGACACCAGCATCCGGTATTCAGAACAGGCCCTGGATTTAAGCCGTGAAAAGCGGTTTGGAGTTGGCAAGGCACAATCGCTGTTAAACCTGGGTCTTGCCTACCTAAGCAAGGGTAGTTTCGAGAAGTCAGACTCTATTCTTGTCACCGCTTATCCCTTCTGTAAAAAGGAATTTATGAGTGGTAACCACCGACTCATGATATTCTGGAACAAAGACATGGCCTTTCTGAAGGCGCACAAAGGAGAATATGAAAAAGCCTTTATGTTCTATTACAACGCACTGGCTATTCTACAGAGCTACAACATAAAAGATATTAACCTGATAGGAACCCTGTACTCCGATATCGGAAGCCTCTGGCAGCACGTAAACCAGATGCCTCTTAGTCTTTATTACCTGCTTCGTGCGGAAAAACTGGTACTGCAGTCAGGCAATAGGAAGCAACTAGGACGCGTCTATGTAAACCTTGGAAACGCATTTGCTGCAAAGGGAGAACTTAAGAAGTCGCAGGAATACTTTACTAAGGCTCTCATGCTCAGCTCGCAGACAAGAGATGTTTATGCATTGCAGATTGCCTATATAAGCATTGCCATGAGAAGCCTTAGCGAAGGCAACACAGATACCGCTACTCAATACTTTGAAAAAGCCATAGCAACATCCAGCAAAACCAACCCTGTTAATTCCCGAATTATCCCCTACCTGAATCTTAGCAGAATCTACCTGGCCAAAGACGATCATTCAAAAGCGCTGCGACTGGCAGACTCCGCCCTTCAACTGGCAAAATCACTGCCTTCGTACACCTATATCGCTTATTCGCAACGTCAGCTCGCGGAGGCTTATGAGGCTAAATCAGACTGGCAAAAAGCCTATGGGCATCTGAAATCATCTGCGCTGCTGTTAGACAGTCTGGCCTCAGACCGAAAGATATTTGCTGCCAACCAGTTGGAGATAAAGTACAGGACTGCAGAAAAAGACAAGCAGTTGATCCAGCAAAAATTGCTACTTACTCAAAAAGAAGCCACGGTAAGGGAGCAAAACTTCTGGATTTGGAGTATTAGTATCGGCAGCTTGCTTTCCGTTGTCCTTTTCGTAAGCCTCTATCGCATTAAAAGTCATAAACAAAAATTGCAGCAGGAGCGGATAAGAAATCTTGAAAAAGACCAGGAGATACGCAGGCTTCAGGCCGTAATGCAAGGCGAAGAAAAGGAGCGCACCAGAATTGCCTGGGAGCTTCACGATGGCATTGTCAGTCAATTGCTGGCAGTTAAGTTAAAGTTCAAAGCTGCTCTTCCTTCCGATACGGTACCGCATTTCAATAAAGACGCATTTGAGCAAGGGTTCTCCTATCTGGAAGCCACGACGAAGGATTTGCGGAAGACCGCACACAACCTGATGCCGGAGGCCGTGCTAAACGCAGGACTGGTAAATGCATTGGACGATTTTTGTCAGAAAATGGATAGTGAAGAAATATCTATTAACTTTTCGGTTGTTGGAACGGTTGTGCGTCTCGAACAAATACATGAACTGTCACTGTACAGAATGGTACAGGAGCTGGTTCAAAATGCAATTAAATACGCAGGCGCCAGTAACATTCTCGTTCAGCTTTACTATAAAGAGGAATCCCTGAATATTACGGTAGAAGATAATGGAATCGGGCTGAAAAATACAGATTCAGGCAAGATGTATGGCGGCTTAAAGAATATGAAAGAACGAATAAAACTAATGAATGGCACCATGGAAATAACATCTTCTCCCCAGGAGGGTCTGACTGTCGATCTTGATATTCCGTTTAATACAGTGCAAAACGCAAAGCCGCTATGTCTGTAAGACTATTCATCGCAGACGATCACCCGCTGGTACTCAGTGGCTTGAGAAATGTGATCAATTCTCAGGAGCAAATGGAGGTGATTGCCAGCTACTCCTGTGGAGCTGACCTTTTGAGCGGTCTTAAAAACCAGCAGCCCGATGTATTGATGCTGGACATGCAACTACCTGATTTTTCCGGTAAGGAGCTGGCTGAAATCATCCTCAAAACCTATCCTTCTGTAAAGATAATAGTGTTGACAGGGCTTGAGGCTACTTATAATATTGAAGAAATGATGCAGCTTGGCTGCTCCGGCTATCTGTTGAAAAGCAGTTCCGACGATGTTCAGTTGATCCAGGCAATCGAGGAGGTGTACCGGGGAGAATACTACCTCGATACTGTCCTGCAAAAGCAATTGCTCACGAATATCCTGAAAAAGAAAAAGCTGGCTGAAAATATAGGGCAATTGCTTACAAGAAGGGAAAAAGAGATACTGCGGCTAATAACGGAGGAATACACAAATATGGAAATAGCAGAAAAGCTTTCCATAAGTATTCGTACAGTTGAGACACATCGATTTAGTCTGCTTCAAAAGCTAAATGCAAAGAATACCGCGGGGCTTGTCAAATCCGCCATCGAAATGCGACTGATTTAAATGATGCTACTGCAACCGGAAGTTAGATTTTTTTGATTTTCCCTCCATCGCTTCTTCTCGTCGCTTTCCTTCGGTTAATAAAAACCTGAATACAAGCTTTTCATACATCCCTACGACATCCTTTGGCGTACCCTCATGATAGTTTTGCCTGAAAACAAAGAACATGGACTATCAATTCACTTCAGTACTGTCCGACAGGTTGTTCAATACCACCAATGATCTGTTTGGCAACTCAGGACGCTATATTAATTGTTGCAGGGTATTTTATCATTACTTCGGCTCCATCCCAAGCGTGCTGACGGCATACAAAATTGATGATATAAAAGCTTTTGCATGGATTCAAAAAGATGTTTCTACATCTCTGATTCACACCCATCTGCATGAATATAAACCGAAAGGTAAAAAGGATTTGAAATGTGATAGTGTGCTCTTTGTATTGCAGAATGAGATCATTATTGACCTGGACGAAGATGGTGAGCTCAATGTTCTTTACACGACAAAGGGGCAGGACCTTGCCAGGGAATTGTTTGATGAACTCTCAAAAATGAAGCGCAAGGCGAAAGTGCCTGAACCGACGTTGCGCCTGCTTGCAGACAAAGGCGATGGACTGGACCTGCACGAGATAAAGCTGAAAAAGCCAAAGCTTTCCGTAGAAGAACATTATAATGCTGACTTGCAAGCGCTTCATGCTCATATTTTGAAACAGCTTCGGAAGCCTAAAAGCGGCATTTATCTTTTTCATGGCGCACCCGGCACGGGTAAGTCCACCTATATCCGTTATTTAATACACTGCGCACGGAAGAAGGTCATCTTCTTTCCCTCAAAGCTTGCCGGCAACTTAGACGCACCTGCCATACTGCCTACATTGCTTGAGAATCCGAATTGTATATTGGTGATCGAGGACGCAGAAGATCTGCTTGTATCGCGGGAGAACGAGAGAAATGGCGCCATGTCGGCCATACTTAACCTTACTGATGGCTTGCTGGGCGAGGGATTGCATGTTCAGATCATCTGTACATTCAATACACATATCTCTAATATTGACAAAGCGCTGATGCGGAAAGGAAGATTACTGGCCATGTACGAGTTCAAACCATTAGCCACAACAAAAGCAAATCTGTTGCTCCAAAAGCTAAAAAAAGATACCGTAGTTGCTCATCACCCCATGACACTCGCGGAGATATATGGTGCAGAAGAGTTGGAGTTTAATGAGCGGAAAGAACGGGAGATGATTGGGTTTAAATTATTTAACCAAAATAAGAGACTTTATGCAAAATAAGAGAACTGTTATCAACCATAGATTAATGCTCTCTTGGGAATAAGCGAATGAAAAGTATTTTCACTAAGAATAAGCGAACGGTTACTAAAGGAATTGTAAATTCACGAAATGGAAGCCAATATGAATATTGAAGTGCTTTTGCATGAGATGAGTACTATAACAACAAAATACAATATAGTTGCTGAAATTACTGGAGAGCGATTTAATGTTTTTCAAATCCTGGGGGTTTCAACAGATGAGGTACAAACACATTCCGCTTTTTTAAAGGAGCTATTAGATCCTTTCGGTTCCCATGGATGTGGAAATATTTTTCTAAAGTTGTTTTTACAGTGTCAGTTAAATAAAGACTATGATTCATTCTTTAAGGATAAACTGGAATTATTTAACAATGAAAATTGCGAAGTATCAAAGGAGTTTTATATAAGCATGATAAATGCAGAAGACACAGAAGGGGGAAGGATAGACGTTCTTTTAACCTCTGGCAAGCAACAAATAATTATTGAGAACAAAATAAATAGTGGTGCCAGAAAAAACCAACTAATACGTTATAATAACTTTGGAAAAAGTCAAGCACCCATTTTTTATCTAACCCTCAATGGAAATGAGCCATCTTTGGAAAGTTGTGGACACTTAAAAAATAAAGTGCATTATGCTTGCATCTCTTACAAAGAAGATATTTTAGGTTGGGTACAGCTGTGTCGCGAAAAAGCGAGCAACTTTCCGCTCGTGCGTGAAACGTTGTCACAATACATCTATTTGATAAAAAGCCTTACTCATCAAACTACGAACGATAAGATGAAAAATGAAATTGTAGAAATACTTACATCCAGCAAGGAGAAAATGGATGTCGCACAAATAATTTTCGAAAATTGGGATGAATGCAAAAAATCCGTTGTTCATAATATGGGAAGACAATTTGCTTCTAAATTTGGGTATGAATTTTATGAAAAAAATGACGGCTTCACTCTTCTTTGTGAAAAATGGCAGCACCCCCTATATTTTTCTTTTGGAAAAGACTTTGAAAGCGATTTGCAGATAGGCTTTGCAAAGGAAAACGATGGTTGGTTGAATCACTGGATCAGTAAATATGACGAATGGAGTAAATTGTCTTGGACAGATGTTATGTCTGACAATGGAATAATATTTATGAAAGATTGCATTTCCGAGTTCAATAGTAATTCCTCGGTTATCGAAAGTTAAACATGGAATCTATAACAGTCGGTGACTCTCAGTGCTACCTCGCCGTATGTGGCGGTAAGATTCCGATTTCCCTTGTATTGTCTAGAAATTATGGTATGCGGCTCATTTTGGCATAAAGTATCCAATTAAACCATGTCCCGCCGTTCCTCACTTTCCCGCTACAATCTCATTATCAAAAAGCTGCGCAGAGCACCTGCCAGCTTTAGCGAAATCATGGATTATATGGAGCGGGAGAGTGAGCTGCAGGGCGAGGACTTTGTTGTTTCTAAGCGGACTTTTCAAAGAGACCTTAATGATATACGTTCGCTCTACCGGATTGATATTCAATATGATGCTTCCCGAAATGTTTATTTCATAGACGATGATGAGGCACCCGAGATAAATGAACGCTTGCTGGAAACCTTCGATACGCTTAATGCGCTCAACTTTACGGAAGGCTTATCGCGCTATATACATTTTGAGAAGAGGAGACCACAGGGCACAGAGAACCTATATGGCCTGCTCCATGCCATTAAAAACCAGTTGATTATCCGATTTCAATACTTGAAGTTTTGGGACGATTGTGTCACAGAGCGGGTTGCCGAGCCCTATGCATTGAAAGAATTTAGGAACCGCTGGTACCTGATCGCCAAGGATACTCAGGTGAAAACTTTTGCATTAGACCGGCTTACGGAGCTGGAGATAACAAAGAAACGCTTTTCCTACCCGAAAGACTTTAGCGTAAATGAAATGTTTCGTCATAGCTTCGGCATTATCTCATCTAACGGCAACGAACCGCAGGAAATCATTTTATCGTTTAGCCCTGAGCAGGGTAAGTATATAAAGACACTCCCCCTACACGAACACCAGGAAACCATCGTTGACAATGACGAGGAATACCGCATCAAACTAAAGCTTTGTATCACCCACGATCTGTTGATGGAGTTACTTTCGTATGGGGAAGAACTTGTTGTTGTTGCTCCCGAAAGCCTTAGGAATGAGGTTAGAACGATAAGCCAGACGATGGCAAAATACTATGAGGATGCAATCTAAACTGTGCCCGTAAAACCTTCTTTATAAGCACAAATCCGAAAAAAATAATAAAGACCTGCTATACTGTACAGTTTCAATGAATTTCAAATATGAGGACATACTGCAAGCTATCTGAACAGGCTCAAAAGAACCATTTTCCCCCAAACTCTTTGAACATTTGCCCGGACTTTTTGAAGATTTTCCCAAACTCTTTAAAGATTCTGTCAAACTCTTATTTGTCCGTTCCAAACTCTTCTTCCTCTGCTTCAAACTCATATTTGCCTGAGCCAAACTCATATTTGTCTCGGCCGAACTCATATTTGTCCGATCGGAACTCATATTTGTGGCCCTCAAACTCATATTTGTCTAAGGCTTCCGAATATGAGTTTGAAGCAAACTCTATCGAGTTCGAGACAAACTCTATTGAGTTCGGCACAAACTCTATTGAGTTTACAAAAAATCAATTCAACTTTTTTTAACTCTATTGAGTTTGGGACAGACTCAATAGAGTTTGAGACAAACAAATAAGAGTTTGAGGCGCACAAATAAGAGTTTGGGACAAACTAATAAGAGATTGGCGCAAATGAATAAGAGACTGAAAGAATCTAAACAAACGTTGAAGGAAGGCAAAGAAGGAATGGGGAAAAACAATAACGCGTGGCCGTGGCAACGCTTTAATTTTAAACAAACCTTAATTCATCTATGTCAGAACTGAATATTTGTGAGACAATTCCTTCAAAACTAATGAAAAAGGGATTTTTACAGGGGTAGAGGTCTCTTTTGGGCTGTCCTAAAATGCCTTTGGAAGGTACTAATCCCGATATTTTATATAGCAATGCCGGCTCCCAGAATCAATTCCGAAATTTTCTTTCAAATAATTTTGTCAAATAGAAAACTACCTCTACCTTTGCAGTCCCAAATTTTACGGGGTAGAAGATATTTATAAGTATGTCACAGCGTATCAGAATCAAGCTGAAATCTTATGACCACAATCTGGTTGATAAGTCTGCAGAGAAAATCGTAAAAACTGTGCGCAATACGGGAGCGGTAGTAACTGGACCAATTCCTTTGCCTACAGAGAAGAAGATCTTTACAGTATTGCGTTCACCGCACGTAAATAAAAAGAGCCGTGAACAATTCCAACTCTGTACGCACAAGCGTTTGTTGGATATCTATACTTCTTCTTCCCGTACAGTAGATGCGCTTTCGAAGCTGGATCTTCCAAGCGGAGTAGAAGTAGAGATCAAGGCATGATGAATTGCCGTAAGGCACACGTTCTTTAAAAAGATATAGTAAACGGTCAATCCCGGACCACACATCGTAGTAAGATGATCGAACTACAAACAGGCAGCCGGGCGCTTGACTTAAACATAAGAAAATGAAAGGTATTATTGGCAAAAAAATCGGCATGACCAGTGTGTTTGAGCCGAATGGCAGGCAGACCGCTTGTACCATTATCGAAGCTGGTCCTTGTGTGGTTACTCAAAAGAAGACCGTAGATACCGACGGTTATGATGCGATTCAAATCGCATTCGGAGAAGCAAAAGAAAAGAACACGACCAAGGCGCTTCTCAATCACTTCGCTAAGGCAAATACATCGCCTAAAGCTATCGTAAAAGAAATTCGTAATTGTTCCATAGATAAACAAGTTGGTGAAGACCTTACTTGCGAAATCTTTGCTGAAGGTGAGAAAGTTTCCGTAATCGGAACCACCAAAGGTAAAGGCTTCCAGGGGGTTGTAAAGCGTCACGGTTTTGCGGGTGTGGGCGAAGCTTCGCATGGTCAGCATGATCGTCAGCGCGCTCCGGGTTCCGTGGGTGGTTCTTCTTATCCAAGCCGTGTATTCAAAGGAATGCGCATGGCCGGACGTATGGGCGGCGACCGCGTAAAGACCAAAGGACTTCGTGTTATCAAGGTTTTTCCTGAGCAGAACTATATCCTCGTAGCAGGATCTGTACCAGGACATAACGGATCTATTGTTTTAATTCAGAACTAAATAGCCCGCTGTTTTAACTACGGGACGAAAAAAATAGGCTATGCAAATAGACGTTTTAAATAATAAAGGTGAAAAGACTGGTCGTTCTCTGGAACTGCCGGACGAGATTTTCGGCATCGAGCCAAACGATCATTGCATTTACCTTGCAGTAAAGCAATATCTCGCAGCGCAGCGCCAGGGTACACATAGCACGAAGACGCGTGCTGAAGTACAGGGCTCTTCCAAGAAATTGCACCGTCAGAAGGGTACAGGTGGTTCCCGTAAAGGTAACATCCGCAACCCTCTCTATAAAGGTGGTGGTACCGTGAATGGTCCTAAGCCACACGATTATGATTTCAAACTGAATCGTAAAGTGAAAGATCTGGCTAAAATGTCGGCTCTTGCTTACAAGGCACAGGAAGGAAAGATAGTAGTAGTGGAAGATTTCAATCTTGAAGCACCTAAGACCAAAGATTTTTCTGCGGTACTGAATACGCTGAAAGGTGAAAGCAGAAAGTCGCTTGTTGTATTACCTGAGTATGATACGAATGTCTACCTCAGTACTCGCAATCTTCAGAATAATAAGACTGTGATACTTAGTGACATGAATACTTACGACATGGTGAACAGCAATGTGCTGATCTTTACGGAAAGTGCTGTAAAGATGTTTCAGGAACCAGTAGAAGCTGAAGCTTAAAGTTAGTATAAAGTAGTAAGTCGAAAGTTCAAAGCTGTTGACTGAAAATTAAAATTAATAAATCAGAGTTTTTAGACTTACGACTAAAGACTTACGACAAAAAAAATAGAAAATGAAACTCGCTGACGTTTTGGTTAGACCGGTGCTTACCGAAAAGGTGAACGGGCAGATGGAAAAATCTGGTCGCTATACCTTTCAGGTAGACAAGAATGCTAACAAACTGGAGATCAAGAAGGCTGTGGAAGAATTTTACGGTGTGAAAGTGTCTGATGTAAACACAGTGATCGTTCCGGGCAAGAACAAAACCCGTTCCACTAAAGCCGGATTTTTGAAAGGTGTGAAGCCTGCTTATAAAAAAGCGACTGTTACACTGGCTGAGGGAGACTCTATTGATTTATTCTCAATGTAATAAATGTTGAGAAGTGGAGAAGGGTAGTAGTGAAGAAGGAACTATACTTCATAACTCCACCACTTCATGACTTCACCACTAAAAGAAAAAGAAAATGGCATTACGTAAATATAAACCGGTTACAGCCGGAACACGTTGGAGAATCGGTAACGCTTATGCTGAAGTTACCACTAATGAGCCGGAAAAGAGCTTATTGGAAGCTTTGCCTGGAACCGGTGGTCGTAACGCACAAGGTCGTCGCGCTATGCGCTACATTGGTGGCGGAAACAAAAAAATGTATCGTAAAATTGACTTTAAACGTAACAAGAAGAACATTCCTGCTACTGTAAAGACAATCGAATACGATCCGAACCGCTCTGCATTCATCGCATTGCTGGCCTACGCAGATGGCGAAAAGCGCTACATCATTGCACCGCAGGGTCTTGAAGTTGGTGCTACCATCCTAAGTGGTGAAGCAGTGGCCCCGGAAGTAGGTAATGCATTGCTTCTGAAGAATATGCCTCTTGGTACTGTGGTTCACAATATCGAACTGCATCCTGGTCAGGGTGGTGCCATGGCACGTTCTGCCGGTACTTATGCTCAGCTTAACGCTAAGGAAGAGAAATATACAGTGCTAAAGATGCCTTCTGGTGAGCTTCGTCGTGTGCTTGGTACATGTATGGCTACAGTTGGTATCGTTTCTAACAGCGATCACGCCCTCGAGTCGATGGGTAAAGCTGGTCGTAACCGTTGGAAGGGCATTCGCCCACGTAACCGAGGTGTTGCGATGAACCCTGTAGATCACCCAATGGGTGGTGGTGAAGGTCGCTCTTCGGGTGGTCACCCACGCAGCAGAACCGGAAAGTATGCTAAAGGTGAAAAGACCCGCAGCCTGACGAAAGGTTCTAACAAGCTGATCATCCAGCGTAAAGACGGAAAGAAATTAAGTAAATAATCTGATTGATTTCAATCAAAACTAAATAAAAGAAAAAGCCAATGGCTCGTTCAATTAGAAAAGGTCCTTATGTAGAAGCGAAACTAGAGCGTAAAGTTCTGGCGGTTAGCGAAGGCAAGGCAAAGAAAGGTGTTATCAAAACATGGAGTCGTCGTTCTACCATTACACCTGATTTCGTAGGTCAGACATTCGCGGTGCACAACGGCAACAAGTTTATTCCGGTATATGTTACAGAATACATGGTAGGTCATAAGCTTGGTGAATTTGCGCCAACCCGCAACTTCAAAGGACACAGCGGTAGCAAGTAAAAGATGCCTCAGCTCGTGATAGAGTAGAGGTTGCATAAATAATCATAAATTTTTGACGTTCGTCTTCTGGCAGCGTCGCAATTAGAAAATAGTAAAACGAAATGGAAGCTGTAGCTCGCTTACGTAATTATCCTACATCTCCGCGCAAGATGCGCCTTTTGGCCGACCTGGTGCGTGGTATGGATGTGGAAAATGCGCTGAATACTTTGAAGTTCAGCACAAAGCACCCATCGGTAGCGCTTGAAAAGCTGTTACTGAGTGCCATTGCTAACTGGAGAGTAAAGAACGAAGGTGTAGATGTTGCTGGCGCAAACCTGTATGTAAAAACGATCATGGTAGATGGTGGACGTATGCTGAAGCGTATGCGCCCGGCACCTCAGGGACGTGCTTATCGCGTTCGCAAGCGCAGCAATCACGTCACTATTGTCGTTGATAGCAGAGTTGCTCAACCAGTTGTTTTAGAAAACGCAAATTCATAATTCATAATTTTTGGCACAGCCAAAGAAATTAGTTCAACACTCATAATTAAGATATAATGGGTCAAAAAGCAAATCCTATAGGTAACAGGTTGGGCATCATCCGCGGATGGGACTCAATGTGGTTTGGTGAGAAAAAGGATTTTGGTCAGAAATTGGTTGAAGACCATAAAATCCGTACTTACCTTAATGCACGTATTAACAAAGGCGGTATTTCCCGCATTGTTATTGAACGTACACTTGGTAAGCTGATCATCACAATTCACACTTCAAAGCCTGGTATCATTATAGGTAAAGGCGGTGCAGAGGTAGATCGTATCAAGGAAGAGTTGAAAAAGCTCACAAAGAAGGATGATGTTCAGATCAACATTATGGAGATCCGTCGCCCTGAACTGGACGCTATGATTGTAGGTGAAACGATTGCACGCCAAATTGAAAGTCGCGTAAGCTACAAAAGAGCGATCAAGATGGCTATCTCTACTGCCATGCGCATGGGAGCTGAAGGCATCAAGATCAAAGCTGCGGGACGTTTGAACGGCGCTGAAATTGCTCGTACAGAGGAGTTTAAGCAAGGACGTACTCCATTGCACACATACCGTATGGATATTGACTATGCGAATGTTTATGCAATGACAGTATATGGTAAGATCGGTTTGAAGGTGTGGATTTGTAAAGGTGAAGTACTTGGTAAACGTGATCTGAACCCGAACTTCTCTGCTGGTGCTGACAACCGTGGCCGTGGTGCTGCCGGTGCAGGTATGAGCGATAGTCGCGGAGATCGTCGGGGTGGCGGAGACCGCGCTGGTGATCGCAGAGGCGGTGGAGAACATCGTGGTGGTGGAAACCGTGGCGGCGGAAATCGTGGCGGCGGACGCAAAGCTTAGTCTGAACGATGTATGTGTCAACGGCGGAAAGAAGCCGGCGAACATCCTAAGGCAGATGAAACACTAAATCGACTGGTTGTAGAGGTTAAGAGGACAGTTCTTAGCAACCAGAAAGATGAATACTAATTATTAAAAAAAATTGTAACAATGTTACAGCCAAAAAGAACGAAACATCGTAAGGCGCATAAAGGTCGGATCAAGGGGAATGCACAGCGTGGTGCTACCATTGCTTTTGGTTCTTTTGGTCTGAAAGCGTTGGAGCCAAAATGGATTACCAACCGTCAGATTGAGGCAGCACGTCAGGCAATGACCCGTCACATGAAACGTGAAGGTAATGTCTGGATCCGTATTTTCCCTGATAAGCCGATTACACGTAAACCGCTTGAAGTGCGTATGGGTAAAGGTAAGGGTAACCTGGAGTTCTATGCAGCGGTAGTGAAGCCGGGACGTATCATGTTCGAACTGGACGGCGTACCTCAACAGCTGGCTCAGGAAGCTCTTGAGCTTGCTGCTCAAAAACTTCCGATCAAAACGAAGTTTGTTGTACGTCGCGACTACGCGGGAGCATAATTAATGATGAATTGTGAATGTTGAATGCTGAATTCGCTTCACTTTAGTAAATAACCAAAGTGAGTTTTGTTTTGAACCATTCAAAACTCAAAACTCAAACTCAAAATTTGAACAGAAATGGCAAAAGCAAAAAAAGCGAACGTTGAGGACTTACGCTCTTTAGAGATCGAGGTTTTGAACAGCAGAGTTGAGGAAGAGCAGATGCGCCTTAAGAAATTGCATTTTAGTCACGCAGTGAATCCTGTTGAAAATCCGCTTTCTATTCGCCAGTTGCGCCGTACCATTGCCCGTATGAGGACTGAACAGCGCAGGAGAGCTTTAGGTTTTTAAGAGGTTTAAGTCATAGTAGTAGGTCAGAGGACAAAATTCGGACTTCTACTTTACTAACTGCTTTATACTGAAGAAAAGTAAAAGGGAAAAAAGTAAAGAGTTTCCGTTACAATCTTTCTACTTTCTACTTTCTACTTTTTACTAAACAAGTCAAACAATGACCACAATAGAAAGAAAACGCAGAAAAACCCGTATCGGGATCGTTAGCAGCGACAAGATGAACAAAACCATCACTGTAGCTGTAGAGCGTAAAGTAAAACACCCGATCTACGGTAAGTTTTTGAAGAAAACAACAAGATTCCATGCACACGATGAGCAAAACACTGCAGGTGTTGGCGATGTTGTTCGCATTATGGAGACGCGTCCGCTGAGCAAAACAAAACGCTGGCGCCTGGTTGAAATTATTGAAAAAGCAAAATAGTGGTAAGTCGTAAGTATTAAGTCGTAAGTCGTAAGACTTGTAAGCATCAAAACTTTCTACTTTCTACACTCTACTTTCTACTAAAAAGAATTTAAAAATGATACAACAAGAATCCCGGCTCAATGTAGCCGACAACAGTGGCGCGAAGGAAGTACTTTGTATCCGCGTGTTGGGTAACTCGGGACAAGACTATGCCGGAATTGGTGACAAGATCGTTGTAACAGTTAAGGATGCTCTTCCCGGCGGTAATATGAAGAAGGGTACTGTTTCAAAGGCAGTTATCGTACGTACCAAGAATAAGCTTCGTCGTAAGGACGGGTCTTATATCAACTTCGATGATAATGCCGTTGTATTGCTCAACAATTCTGACGAGCCTCGTGGTACTCGTATCTTCGGCCCGGTAGCACGTGAACTCCGTGATAAGGGATACATGAAGATCGTGTCTCTTGCTCCCGAAGTGCTATAAGCAAACGCTCGAAAAGTAATTTTTATCCTAACCCGATAATAAACCTGGCAGATTCCATAGGGTCTGTCAGGTTTTTTGCTTTACTCCTTGTAGGCCTTTACGCCCTGTTGCTTGTTTGGTTTTTAACCCTGGAGTAGATCCTGGCTTAAAGAGCTTCCATTGTTGTATTCAGATCGGCTACAAAGAATTTTATATCGCTTGGGAAATTTGTGGGATCGATATACCACTTCATAGAAACTCCCTGGATTGTGGTTTCGATATAGACTAGTCCCTGATCTGTACAGCTTGGGCAACCAAACGTCTGATTGGGATGGTCAATCAAATACTTTGGAAGCCTGTTAAGAAGATGCCTGGCAATTGATTGCTTTTGCTGGCTGAGCGGTAAAGCCGAAAGGAGTATCTGTCCGGTTACCGTAGTAATACTATCCTTATATATTTCCTGGGAAGTGAGTTTATAGTATTTTACCGCGCTTTCATTAGAGTACTCCACTTTTCCAAACGTTAGAGCCGACACTGCCACCGTCCGTTCATCATCGTGCCCTTTATTGCACGATAACATACCTATGAAGCATAAAGCAAGTAATAATGCAGGCGAGCTTTTCATAAGAGAAATTTAGAAGCAAATTTACCAGTTTATCATAGGTGTTATGTTACTATAATGTCAGCTTTTGGACCGGAAAAATTATTTTTCATTTCTGTTTTAAAATAGAATTATTGTTTTACCTTTGCATCCCGTTTCATAAAACGCGGAATTTTTAATCAATGGCTTACGAAGAGCATCTCCGTTCTTCCGACCATTAAAAAACAGACAGGGTTTCCAAATGAAACAGAGATTTCAACCGAAGTTTAACATCAGGAAGGGCGACAGTGTAGTCGTGATTGCTGGTGCCAGCAAAGACCGCAGCAACCCTAAGAAGGTGTTAGCTGTATTTCCTCAGAAGAGCCGTGTGCTTGTTGAAGGTGTGAATATGGTGACAAAGCACCTGAAACCAAATGCTCAGAATCCACAAGGTGGCATTGTGCAGGAAGAAGCGGCAATTCACATTTCCAATGTAATGCTTTGGGATGCTAAGGCAAAAGCGCCTGTGCGTATCAAACGTGAGCGTAAAGAAGGAAATTTTGTTCGTATCTCTAAAAAATCAGGGGAGGAGATTAAATAATGGCAACTTCAACAACATATCAGCCGCGCGTACAAAAGAAATATAGAGAAGAGGTAGTACCAGCTTTAATGAAAAAGTTTGGCTACAGTACTGTGATGCAGTGCCCTCGTCTCGTTAAAATTTGTCTGAATCAAGGTGTAAAAGGTTCTGTATCAGATAAGAAGCTTATCGACGATGCAGTAAAGGAAATGACATTGGTTACAGGTCAGAAGGCTGTACCAACAATGTCCAAGAAAGATATTTCTAACTTTAAGCTCCGGAAGAACATGCCGATAGGCACTCGTGTTACCTTGCGTGGTGCTAACATGTTTGAGTTTCTTGACCGCTTTATTGCTGTTTCTCTTCCGCGCGTACGTGACTTCAAAGGCATCAATGAGAAATCTTTTGATGGCCGTGGTAACTATACAATGGGTGTTACGGAACAAATTATCTTCCCGGAAATAGATATTGATAAGGTGAATCGTATCAGCGGTATGGATATCACGTTTGTAACAACTGCGAAAACGAATGAAGAGGCCTACGAGTTGCTGAAAGAACTTGGAATGCCTTTCAAAAATGCAAAGAAAGAGGACTAATTTCTAATTGGTCTTTAATTATAAATAAAAACAAGAGAAACGATTAGTTGTGGCATTATAGAACAACTATCATCAAATTAAACTAAATGGCAAGAGAATCAGTAAAAGCCCGCCAACGCAAACGCGAAAGAATGGTAGCAAAGTTCGCTGAAAAGCGTGCCGCGCTGAAGGCTGCAGGTGATTATGCTGCTTTGGATAAGCTTCCGAAGAACGCATCTCCCGTACGCCTGAAGAACCGTTGCCAGCTTACCGGTCGTCCTAAAGGATATATGCGTCACTTCGGCATCTGCCGTAACGTATTCCGGGATATGGCATTGGACGGTAAAATACCAGGAGTCCGTAAAGCTTCATGGTAAAGCTCACTCCCGATATCCGAAAAGGGATAGAGGCATAGTGTAGGAAAGTTTCAAAGTCATCCGACTGAGATGATACTGGTAACAAATTTATTTACAAACAGAATTAAAAAAATGGTAACAGATCCAATTGCAGATTTCCTGACCCGTATTCGTAACGCACAAATGGCGCGTCACCGCATCGTGGAAATTCCAGCATCGAACTTGAAAAAGCGCATGACTGAAATTCTTTACGATAAGGGTTACATTCTCAAGTACAAATTTGAAGATGACAATAAGCAAGGTCTTATTAAGATTGCGTTGAAATATGATGCTGTTTCTAAAGAGCCTGCTATTCGTTCATTAGAGCGCGTAAGTCGTCCGGGTCTTCGTCAGTATGCGAAGCCAAGTGAAATTCGTCGTGTGCAAAACGGTCTTGGTGTGGCTATTGTTTCTACATCTAAAGGAGTAATGACGGATAAGGAAGCACGTACGAACAACGTGGGTGGGGAAGTACTTTGTTATATTTATTAGTAATTAGTTGATTCGCCAAAGTGTTAATCTGCTAGTATTTTGTTCTTGAAATAAACGCAAAGTGTAATTAACCAAATACTGCCTGATGCAGTAGCAAATTGGAAGTAAGCACTCTGCGAAATTAATAACATCCTTTGATACATTAAGCTATGCCTCTTACCAGGCTGATCGGTCAAAAGGATTAACCAAATAAAAAATTACAGACAATGTCTCGTGTAGGTAAGAAGCCAATCGCAGTGCCAAACGGTGTAACAGTTACTGTTTCCCCTGCAAATGAAATCACAGTAAAAGGTCCAAAAGGTGAATTGAAAGAACTGTTGGATCGTGATATTAACGTTGAAGTTAAAGACAACACAGTAAACATCACTCGTCCGACTGATCAGATTCGTCATCGCGCTTTACATGGCTTGTACCGTGCTTTGGTAGCAAACATGGTAGTAGGTGTTACAGCCGGCTTTAAGAAAGAGCTTGAATTGGTTGGTGTGGGTTATCGTGCTGCCGTTACCGGTCAGCAGATCGATATGTCTTTAGGCTTTTCTCACAATATCATTTTTGAAGTGCCTAAAGAAATTAAGGCATCTGCAGCGATGGAGAAAGGCCAGGCGCCAAGAATTACGCTTGAATCAATTGATAAGCAATTACTAGGTCAGGTTGCAGCTAAAATCCGCAGCCTGCGCAAACCAGAGCCATACAAAGGAAAGGGTGTTCGCTACGCTAATGAAGTGGTACGCCGCAAAGCTGGTAAGGCTGCTGGTAAGTAATACAATATCGAATGTTGAATTATGGATTCAAAAGTTCATAGTTCAACATTCATAATCATAATTAAAGTTAACTCCGGTAGCCCTTGCCTATATGGTGGGGAGCCCGTAAAACAGAAATATAATGTCATTGGATCCAAAAGTTGTTCGTCGGCAGAAACTTCGCTGGCGCGTACGGAGTAAAGTAAAAGGCACTGCACAAAGGCCCCGCCTTTCTGTTTTTCGTAGTAACAAAGACATCTATGTACAATTGATAGATGATACTAATGGTACTACGCTTGCTGCTGCAAGTTCCCGCATGAAAGATATAGTTGCACAAAGCGGTAATAAGGTTGAAATATCAATGATGGTTGGTCGTGCGCTTGCGCAAAAGGCTAAGGATCTGAATATTGAGACTTGCGTTTTTGATCGCGGCGGTTATCTGTATCATGGCCGTGTAAAGGCGGTTGCAGATGGAGCTCGCGAAGGAGGTCTTAATTTTTAATGAGCTCGTTAGCTGAATGCTAATTAGCCGATTATACAAATAATAAACAAGAAAATAATGGGTGCCGTAGGCTGTTTGGCTAACTGGCAAATCATCAAATAGAAAATAATGGCGACTAAAAATCTAAATCGCGTAAAAGCCGGAGACCTGGAACTGCATGAAAAAGTGGTGTCAATCAACCGTGTAGTGAAAACTACAAAAGGTGGTCGCGCATTCAGCTTTTCTGCACTTGTAGTGGTTGGTAATGGCAATGGCGTTGTCGGTCATGGTCTTGGTAAAGCTAAAGAGGTACAGGAAGCTATCACTAAGGGCATTGACGATGCAAAGAAGAATTTGATTAAAGTTCCGGTAATGCACGGAACTATTCCTCATGATCAACTTGCCAAGGAAGGCGCTGCGAAGGTGCTGATAAAGCCAGCTGCTGTAGGTACAGGTGTGCTTGCTGGTGGTAGCATGCGTGCTGTTTTGGAAGCGGCTGGTTATACCGATGTACTTGCAAAGTCGCAGGGTTCTGCTAATCCGCATAACGTGGTGAAAGCAACTTTCAATGCGCTTAGTTTATTGCGTGAGCCGATTGCAGTTGCTAAGCAACGCAATGTGAACCTTAAGAAGGTTTTTAATGGTTAATTAGCTGATGAGCCAGTAGCCTATAGCCAGTGGCTCGTAGCTTTTACTAAAAATATTTATTAGCTAATCAGCTAATTTAGCAAATACAATTAACAACAATGGCTAAGATAAAAGTAACACAGGTAAAAAGCGGTATTGACCGTCCTGAGCGTCAGAAGCGCACGCTTAAGGCACTGGGTTTGCGTAAGCTGAACGCTTCAGTAGAAGTGGAAGCTACTCCGCAGATCCTGGGTATGGTTAACGCTGTTAATCATCTCGTGAAAGTAGAAGAGGTAAATTCGTAGTTTTTTAGGACGTCAAATTCCTTTCTAAGGATTTACGATACGAAAGTGCTAATTCACAAATTTTCTTAATTAATTTGCGAGCGGTTATAAATTAGTTCCGCGCAAGCTCAAAAACTTAAACAATGCAACTGCATAATTTAAAACCAGCACAGGGTGCTACTCAGTCAAAGAAGCGTGTAGGTCGTGGTGAAGGTGGCGGTGGTACTACTGCCGGAAAAGGTAATAAAGGTCAACAATCGCGTACTGGTTATCAATCGAAAAAAGGTCACGAAGGAGGACAGATGCCCATTCAGCGTCGTATGCCAAAACGTGGATTTAAAAGCCTTAATCGTATTGAGAATAAGGTCTTTAACCTTGGTCAGCTCGATTTTCTTATTGAAAAATACAACATCACTGAATTTACCCCTGATAATCTGTATATCAATGGTTTGATTAACCGTACAGATGTGGTTAAAATACTTGGTAATGGTGAACTGAAAGCCAAGATGACTTTTAAGGTAAATGCCGTAAGCGCGAAGGCTAAAACAGCAATCGAGGCAGCAGGCGGATCGGTCGAATTGGTATAATTTCCCCATATCTAAAAGACACATTTGGATAAGTGTGTCTTTTATCGTTTATTCGCAATTCATTTTTTTGATTTACAACAGTTCACAGTGAAGAAACTTATTGAAACGCTGAAGAATATCTGGAGCATAGATGAACTCCGCAAGCGTATCCTGTATACGCTATTGCTTATTCTGGTTTATCGCGTTGGTTGTTATATTACCCTACCCGGTATTAATCCAAATATGCTCACGTTGGATTCTAATCAGAACGGCTTATTAGGCATCTTGAACGCATTTGCTGGTGGCGCTTTTAACCGCGCATCAGTTTTTGCTCTTGGTGTAATGCCCTATATCTCAGCTTCAATCTTTATGCAGCTCGCAGGTATTGTTATTCCTCAATTCGCAAAATTGCAGAAGGAGGAAAGCGGACGTCGTAAAATCAATCAATACACCAGATATATTACAG
>DATJDP010000194.1:0-9309 GCA_035497355.1 Flavipsychrobacter sp. | reverse complement strand
AATTTAAGATACCGGTAAAATACATCGGCGTAGGAGAGAAAATGGAAGACCTTCAGATATTCAATAAGGAAGAATTTGTTGATAGCCTATTTAGTCTTGAAAGAAAAGAGGACTAACAATGCCTGCCAAAGAGGATGCCATTAAAGACCTGAAGCAGATTCCTGGCGTCGGTATTTCTATTGCGACCGACCTTTGGGATATTGGCATCCGCTCTGTGGCAGACCTCAAGCAGAAAGACCCGCAGCAACTTTATGATGCATCCAACCATTTTGCGGGCACAGTGCAAGACCGATGCCTGCTGTACGTCTTCAGGTGCGCGGTTTACTATGCCGAAACACCTTTACAGGAAAGGGAGCCAGAAAAACTGAAATGGTGGAACTGGAAATGACTAACCTCTTAGCATTCTCTTCAAATCTTCAATCCCCTCTGTAGCAGGCATTTCAATAGGAATAATGGAATAGTAAGAGGTATCAGGGATATGCTTATCAATAACGTATTTGGGCACGCGTGGCGGCACATAATCTATTAAACCAGCTGCCGGATAAACAACAAGAGAAGAACCGATCAGCACAAAGATATCGGCCGACTGCATAAGAGGAATCGCCTGCTCTATCATCGGCACAGCCTCTTCAAACCATACGATATGCGGACGAAGTTGTGCGCCATCTTCCGCTTTGTCTCCGGGCTTTATATCCCCTTCGATCGGGTAAACCAGATTCGTATTCTTTTCGCTTCGCATCTTAAAAATTTCACCATGTAGATGCATAACGTTTGTTGAGCCAGCGCGCTCATGGAGGTCATCAATGTTTTGAGTGATGATATGCACATCAAAGTATTGCTCCAGCTCCGCAAGACCATAATGGCCAGCATTGGGCTTTGCCGCACGCACGTTTTGCCGCCGCATGTTGTAAAACTCAAGAACGAGTTGAGGATCACGCTTCCATGCACGAGGTGTAGCTACGTCTTCTATCCGGTAATTCTCCCAAAGCCCGTTGCTATCGCGAAAAGTCTGCAATCCACTTTCAGCACTAATGCCAGCCCCGGTTAACACAACGAGCCTTTTCTTTGCCATAGGGCAAAAATACTTATTTGGTGTTTCCTTCCGCGATTCTCAAAACAACCTTACTGTCGGGAAAACTGCTTTGCTATTTCAATTGTATAATCAATATCCACATCAGACAACGCATGAGAAACGAACCAGGTTTCGAACGCAGATGGTGGCAAATACACTCCATTGTCTAACATAAAATGAAAAAACTTATTGAAGTATTGATTGTCTGCGGATGATGCATCAGCAAAGCATTTCACAGGATGGTCGCTGAAATGAACGCTTATCATGGAGCCGATACCATTAATGGTAAAAGGATGTTTACCCTCGCCCAAAGCTGCGACCAGCCCTTGGTGCAATCTTTCTGTTTTCCTGTCGAGCTGCTGATAAATATTTGGATTTTCTTTAAGGAACTTTAGTAAGGTATAGCCAGCGATCATAGCAACAGGATTACCGCTTAAGGTGCCTGCCTGATAGACATTACCAAGAGGAGCGATATGCTGCATGATTTCTTTCCTGCCCCCGAAGGCGCCCACCGGCATTCCTGCGCCAATCACCTTTCCATAGGTAACGAGGTCAGCATTGATATTGAGTTTTTGCTGCGCGCCACCAGGTGCCAGACGGAAGCCAGTCATGACCTCATCAAAGATCAGCACAATATTTTCCTCATCACACAGCTTTCTAAGCCCTTCCAGAAACCCTTCTTTCGGCAAGATGCAACCCATGTTTCCGGCAACCGGCTCTATAATAATGGCTGCAATAGCATTCCTATTTTGCTGTACCAATTGCTGCACTGCATCTAGATCATTGTAAGGGGCGACAAGAGTATCGTCAGAAACTGCAGCGGGTACACCAGGGACGTTTTGAATATTGAAAGTGGCAACACCACTTCCTGCCTTCACAAGAAATGCATCTGCATGACCGTGGTAGCAGCCTTCAAACTTGATGAATTTATTTCTACCGGTATACCCCCTCGCAAGGCGAATAGCGCTCATGCAGGCCTCGGTACCACTGCTTACCATTCTAATAAGATCAACATTTGGAGCCATGCTCTTGATAAGTTCCGCCATATCGATCTCCAGTTCTGTTGGCGCACCGAAAGAAGTAGAATCGGCAACTTTTTCTTTGATCGCTTCTATAACAGGCTCAAATGCATGTCCCATGATCATTGGCCCCCAGGAATTGATATAGTCAATATACCGGTTGCCATCTACATCATATAAATAAGCGCCTTTGGCCTTTTCAACAAACACAGGTGTGCCGCCGACGCTTTTAAATGCGCGTACGGGAGAATTGACACCACCCGGAATACTATTCTGAGCACGCTCAAAAAACTGCCGGCTCTTCAAATTGTTCATCTTCAAATCGTTTTGTTCTTAACTAATAAGCTTTGCTGCCTGTTTTGCAAAATAGGTGGCTATCAAGTCTGCCCCGGCACGTTTAATGCTTGTCAGAGACTCCACAATTGCCTTTTCTTCATTAAGCCAGCCAAGCTTTGCCGCCGCTTTGATCATCGCATATTCACCACTTACATGATAGGCGCTTACAGGCACGTCCACCGCATCCTTTACTTCTCTTATGATATCCAGATAGGCCATCGCGGGCTTTACCATTACAATATCGGCCCCTTCTTCAATGTCCATGAGTGTTTCCTTGATGGCTTCACGTCGGTTTGCATAGTCCATCTGGTAGGTCTTCTTATCGCCAAAGCCGGGAGCACTATCCAGGGCATCGCGGAATGGTCCATAGAAACATGAAGCGTATTTTGCACTATAGCTCATGATACCTGTCTTACTAAATCCATTTTGCTCCAGTATCTCGCGAATGGCAAGAATGCGTCCGTCCATCATATCGCTTGGCGCTATAAAATCTGCTCCTGCCTGCGCATGACTAAGGCTCATTTGCGCAAGCACGTCCACAGTAGCATCATTAACTATTTCTCCATTCTCTACAATGCCATCATGTCCAAAAGAGGAATACGGGTCGAGGGCTACGTCCGTCATGATCAGCATTTCAGGGCAGGCATCCTTTATAGCCTTGATGCTTCTCTGCATAAGCCCGTCCGGATTGATTGCCTCTGTTCCTTTATTATCCTTCAGCTCATCGCTGCATTTTACAAACAGCAACACTGATCTTATACCCAGGCTCCATAGCTCTTTTACTTCTTTTACAGTCAGGTCCACACTATAACGGAAATAATTTTCCATAGAGGATATCTCCTCTTTTATGTTTTCCCCTTCTACAATAAAGAGCGGTGCAATAAAGTCCGCCGGTGTTATCATTGTTTCAGCTACCATTGCGCGAATGGCCGGTGTTGTCCTTAATATTCTGTTTCGTCTGAGTTGCATGATTTAAATATTTATCCAGTCCCGGGGCTTTAAAAAATGAATAAGTTCTTCTTCTTTACTGCCTGTTTCAGTTTCATAATCGTAATACCACCTGGCACGAGGCGGCAAGCTCATTAAAATACTTTCTGTCCTTCCATTGGTTTTTAATCCGAACAGCGTACCGCGGTCGTGGATGAGGTTAAACTCTACATAACGGCCCCTTCTTATTTCCTGCCACTCCTTCTGTCTGTCGCCATAAGGCAGTTCTTTTCTCTTTTCCACAATTGGTAAATAAGCAGATAGAAAAGCGTTGCCATTAGCCTGCTGAAAAGCGAACAGTTTTTCGTCATTCCGCTCTTCGTCGGGGCGTAGGTAGTCATAGAAAACACCACCAATTCCACGTGCCTCATTATTACGATGCTTATTCACAAAATACTCATCGCACTGCTGCTTATACTTCGGGTAAAACCCGCCGCCAAACGGATCCATTGCTATTTTAAGTACACTGTGAAAATGCTTTGCATCTTCTTTAAACAGGTAATAAGGGGTTAGATCTGCCCCACCACCAAACCAACTATCAACCTTGTTTCCACTTTTATCATATAACTCAAAATAGCGCCAGTTGGCATGAACGGTCGGTACGTAGGGATTCAAGGGGTGAATCACAAGAGAAAGCCCGCAAGCAAAGAAATCGCTCTCTCCCACTCCAAAGTTTTGCTGCATAGCAAGCGGCAATGGCCCGTGAACAACGGAAGTATTGACTCCGCCCTTTTCAAAGACAGCACCGTTGGCGATCACCCTTGTCTTACCACCACCACCTTCTTCACGTTCCCATCTGTCTTCTTTAAACGTGGCTTTGCCATCTACCCTTTCAAGAGCATTGCAAATAGCATCCTGCAAGCCATGTATGTAATCTATCCAGCGCTGTTTCATGACTCTTTTACCGCTTCTACGAAGGCTTTTGCATGGTCAACAGGAACATTGGGCAAAATACCATGACCCAGATTGGCTATATAGCGTTGCCTGCCGAAGGCTCCGATCATTTCTTTCACTGATTTCTTTATTTCCGGTATAGGTGCTAATAATTTTGAAGGATCGAAGTTCCCTTGCAACGTAATACTGTTATTGGTCATCTTTCTCGCCAGTTCCGGAGTAATGCACCAATCAATACCAATGGCCGATGCGCCGGATTCCTGCAGCTCTGGCAACGCATACCAGCTTCCTTTCGGGAATAATATTACCGGCGCTTCTACCTGAAGAGCCTGAGCTATTTGTATCAGGTACGGCTTCGCAAAAATGTTGAAATCTGCCGGACTCAACATACCGCTCCAACTATCAAAAACCTGAACCACATCCGCACCTGCTTTTACCTGCGCTTTCAAGTATACAATGGTAACATCTGTTATTTTTTGCAGGAGCGCATGAGCCCATTCCGGCTGTGTAAAACAAAATTGCTTTGCCTTGTCAAAAGACTTGCTGCCTTTGCCTTCCACCATATAACAAAGAATCGTCCAGGGAGCCCCGGCAAAACCGATCAATGGCACTCTGCCGTTCAGCTCCTTTTTCGTAAGCGACAAGGCTGCCATTACATAAGAGAGCCGTTCCTCTGTTTCCGTTGTAATGAGGGCGTCGATGTCTTCTTTTGACCGGATGGTTTTTGGGAGCAACGGACCTTTCCCCTCCTCAAGTTGAACCTCGAGTCCAAGTGCCTGAGGAATAACAAGAATGTCCGAAAAGATGATTGCAGCATCTACGCCTATCTGATCTACCGGCTGAAGGGTGATTTCGCAAGCCAATTCAGGTGTTTGAACCCGCGTAAAGAAGTCATATTTCTCACGAATTTTAATATAATCAGGAAGGTATCGCCCTGCCTGCCGCATCATCCAAACCGGTGGACGCTCTACTTGTTCGCCTCTTAAAGCTTTAATCAATAAATGTTCCTGAGTGTTGTTCATATAGCAGTACCAATCATAAAATGACTGATCATTTTTTTTATTAAAAATGCCGTGTCCGGGATTTCGCTTATTATAATCTTTTCCGTGATATCTGCCAGACAGGCGGCAGTTGTTTCACCAATGGCAAATACTGTGGTTTCTTTCGGAAGGTGGCTACATTTTAAAAAGCTCTCTACTCCACTCGGACTAAAAAAAATATAGCCGTCATAGTCCTCCGAAACTGTGACAGGCTTTAAAATGGTATTGTACACCACCACTTCATTAATGTCTACTCCTGCGGCAGTAAGCATTGCAGGCAATTCATGCCTTCTTCTGTCTCCGCAACAAAAAAGTACTTTATCATGTCGGCCACCTTCCCTCAGCATCTCCTCCGCAAGGGCTTTACCATTCATTGCAACAGATGCAATCGTCGCTTGTGGGAAAGCATGCTCCACAGTTTTTTGGGTCAGGCCGCTAATGCAATAAACCCGCCAATGGCTGGTGTCAATGTCTAAGCTGGCCACACTGTTAACCGCATTAGCACTGGTAAAAACAACCGAAACAGGTGATCCTGAAAACGGGGCCAATTTGGTTTTCAATATAGCCTCAGGCAGCGCTTTCGTTTCTATAAATGGAATACAATCAATATAGATATGCTCCGCCGCTGCCAGTTGCAATAAGTCAGCTGCCAGCTCTTTGGTACACAATATTCTTCTCTGCCTATTTTGCATTCCTTATTGCTTCAATGATTTGCCGTCCGTCACCTTGCAAAATCTTGTTACCTGATTCAATACCTAAATCCTTAGCCATTGTTAGTGGTACACGGTCTTCTACAGAAGCTTTTTTCAAACCATCAGGTGTTAACACATTGCCTTTAAAAACAATATAGCTATCTGTTACTTCTGCAAGTGCACTGATAGGCGTGGAGCAGCCACCCATTAATGTCTGAAGGAAATCGCGTTCAATTTTAGTACAAAGTGCCGTGGTGTCATCATTAAATAAGCGACAAACGTCGAGCGTAAAAGAGTCATCTGCCCTGCAAACCACCATTATTGCTCCTTGTGCCGGTGCAGGCAGCATCCAGTCGAGTTCAATTGCATTTTCCGGACGGAGATCAATACGCTCCAGTCCTGCAGCAGCGAATATCGCTCCCAGCCAGTCACTTTCTTCAAGTTTTCTCAGTCTGGTATTTACATTCCCTCGCAAATCATCCATCCGATGTTTTGGATAGCGGTGCAGCCACTGTGCCTTCCGGCGAATACTACTCGTAGCCACAACCAAATTTTGATCGGATAATACCTGTTCATCGAATGGGCGTGTATCTCTAAGCACAAGCAAATCCTTGTAGGATGCACGTGGTAAAACTGCTGCCTGGGCTATTCCCTTTGCCAACTGAGTAGGCACGTCCTTCATAGAATGAACGGCGATGTCTATGCGGTCATTCAGCAGAGCAGCATCCAGCGTTTTGGTAAATACGCCCTGCACACCGATTGCGTAAAGCGGGGTGACAAGATCAATATCTCCTTCACTCTTTATAAGTACTAATTCCGTCTGATAACCTTGTTGCTCAATCAGAGTCTTAACTGTGTTAGCCTGCCAAAGGGCCAGCTGGCTCTCCCTGGTACCGATCCTCACCACTCTTTGCATAGATGTGCTATGCTGTCATAAACTCATTGATTGCCTCAATGTAGTAACAGCCTCGTTGATTGTTTGATTTAAGTTTTAACGCCGTTGACTTTATTACTTTTTCAACGCGCTGCTGATAGACAAGTGCGCCTGTTAGTTCTTCCACCGTGCTTTTAGCGAGTGGACACTGTTCGATCTGGTTCAGCTTCTTTTTAAGGGCAATAAGTACCGGAACATTATGGCGCATTTGCCACCACTCCGCAAACTCCGCTATCTGCGTGCCAATAATTGCTTTCGCCTTTGGCACTTCCTCTTCCCTCATTTTTAGCGTTTCATCTTTCATTTTCGAAAGATCATCCACATTGAGCAAGGTAATATTTGGCAAGTTCTTTACGGAAGGGTCAATATTGTATGGCACCGAAAGATCTATTAACACCTTTTCGCCAGCCTCGCTTAAATGGCCACCATTTATAATAGGTGATGTTGCCGTAGTAGCGGTAATAATGATATCTGCGCTTTTTATTGCTTTGTCCGTTTCCTCTATCCCTGCATGCATTAAGCCAAATTCCGCTGCAAGTGCCGCTGCCTTTTCAGCAGTACGGTTAATGAGGGTTACATTTCTGCAACCGAGGTAGTCTACTATATTCTTACACGTACTCTTGCCTATTTTGCCTACTCCTAATAAAAGGATGCTTTTATTTTTAAAGTCTGCTACGTTCTCACGGATGTATTGAATAGCGGAAAACGATACGGATACGGTTCCTCCGCTTAGTTTAGTATTCGTTTTTATGGCTTTTGAAGCCTGCAAAGCACTGTTCACCGCCCTTTCCAGAAAAGCCCCAATGAAACCCTTTTCCTTTGCGAACTTCACTGACTGTTTCACTTGCCCAATAATTTCGTAATCGCCAAGCACTTGTGAATCAAGTCCCGCACTTACATGAAACAGATGGTCAACCGCATTAAGTCCTTTTTTTATATAAGCAAGCCGCTCAAACGTTTTTTGATCTCCTGTTGTCTCAGTGCAGAGAAGGCCGATAAGCTGCCCGGCGGTTGGTGCAAAGCCATAGACTTCAGTCCGGTTGCAGGTAGATAAAACGAATAACTGATTTAATCCAAGAGAAGCTGCGTTTTTGAGAAGACGGGGATATTGTTCAGAATTGATCGCAAATTGTCCGCGGATGGTCGCGTCGGTTTTTCGGTAATTGATGCCAATTAAGTAAAAATCAGATAGATTCCTTCGTTCCTCTTGTTGCATTCTTTTTTCCCTCTGCGATCGCAAAGGTACTTTGCAACGAAAAAATGACAGAATTGTTTCGTCATGTAATTGTCATTTACTGTCATGACATTCGTCATAAAGGCTTAAAAGCCGGCCTAAATAGTTTTTAGTTTCTTTGCACAACGAAATAAAGGAAATAGTTAATGGGCGATATTAAGCGCGGAATTGTACTGATGAATCTTGGCTCGCCGGATTCTACAGAGGTAAAGGATGTAAGAAAATATCTCGGAGAGTTCCTAATGGACAAAAGAGTTATTGATAGTCCATGGCTGTTTCGCTTATTACTGGTTAATGGTATTATCGTTCCGTTTCGGTCGCCAAAGTCTGCCAAAGCATATAAAAAGGTATGGACAGATGAAGGTTCACCGCTTATTGTTCTTTCAGAAAAGCTAAAAGACGCGCTCCAAAGCGAAACAGAGGATACCGTGGTAGTGGCCATGCGTTATGGAACACCTTCTCCGAAACAAGCATTTGATGAGTTGCTGCAAAAGAGTCCTTCAATAGAGGAAGTGGTCTTATTGCCCTTGTACCCGCATTATGCCATGTCAAGCTATGAAACGGCTGTAGTTTATGCAGAAGAGATTTACCGCAAAGAGAAGTATCCGTTCCGGCTAAAGGTTGTTCCTCCTTATTATAATGACCCATCTTATATCAATGCATTAACGGAAAGCATTACACCTTTTCTGAAGCAGCCTTACGAGCATATCTTGTTTAGTTTTCATGGTGTGCCGGAAAGGCATATTTACAAGGGCGATATCACGGGACAACATTGTCTGAAAACCATTGATTGCTGCACTACACCTTCGCCGGCACATGAGCAGTGTTACCGTGCTCAGTGTTTTGCCACCACCAGGCTCGTTACTGAAAGGCTTCATATCTCTTCGGAAAAATACAGCGTTTCATTCCAGTCAAGGCTCGGAAGAGCAGAATGGCTGAAGCCTTATACGGCTATGCGATTGGCACAGATGCCGGCAGAAGGAATCAAAAAGATATTGATCGTTTGCCCCGCGTTTATCAGCGACTGCCTCGAAACGCTCGAGGAAATAGCGCAGGAAGGGAGGCACACTTTTATGAATGCAGGTGGAAGCTCCTTCACCG
>DATJDP010000193.1:0-6631 GCA_035497355.1 Flavipsychrobacter sp. | reverse complement strand
CATCTTTCACCAGTTGCACGGTACGCGGTACATCAGGCAGATATGCTGCAACAAGATTTGGTGCATAATGCATGTTTGCATCGGCAGAACTGATGCGTCGGATGGGTGCGTCGAGATAGTCGAAGGCTTCCTTTTGCACGCGGTAACTTATTTCGGACGCTACGCCACCAAAAGGCCATTGCTCTTCTACAATCACTAACCTGTTGGTCTTCTTTACGGAACCTACAATGGTTTCCCAGTCGAGCGGGCGAATGGTACGAAGGTCTATTACTTCAGCGTTCACACCGTCCTTTGCCAGTTCGTCTGCTGCAGCCAGCGCCACTTTCATCATCTTATTATAAGAAACGATGGTAACATCAGAACCAGCTCTCTTTATATCTGCCTTGCCTATCGGGATAATATATTCTTCCTCAGGCACTTCGCCTACATCGCCATACGTCACTTCACTTTCCATAAAAACAACCGGATCGTCATCGCGAATCGCAGCCTTTAGCAGGCCCTTTGCATCGTATGGATTGGAAACGGAAATAACCTTTAATCCCGGCACATTTGCGTACCAGTTTTCAAATGACTGAGAGTGCTGTGCCGCCAGTTGTCCTGCAGAACCGTTCGGGCCCCGAAAAACGATAGGGCACCTAAGCTGTCCCCCACTCATGGAAAGCATTTTAGCAGCGTGATTTACGATCTGGTCAATAGCAAGTTCGGCAAAGTTCCAGGTCATAAATTCGATGATCGGACGGGTACCATTTGTTGCGGCGCCCACCCCTATAGCTGTAAAACCTAATTCTGCTATCGGCGTATCTATGATGCGCCTCGGCCCGAACTCATCCAGCATTCCCTGACTTACTTTATACGCTCCATTATATTGAGCCACTTCTTCGCCCATCAGAAAGATACGATCATCTCTTCTCATTTCTTCTTCCATCGCTTCTCTTAATGCCTGGCGGAAAGGTATGGTTCGCATTGAATAATCTTATTTTTGAAGGCTCAAAGATAGTTAGGTACTGCCAGTTTGCAAGGGATTTTTTGCTATCGCGTTTTGATGCTTTCGTGATAAAACATTCTGTTATTTTTGCATTTAGCAAACTAAATTTTCTATTATGCCTTCTTTCGATATTGTTTCAAAAGTGGATCTGCAAACACTGGACAATGCGGTGAATGTTGCCAAAAAAGAGATTGATAATCGCTTCGACTTTAAAGGAAGTCACATAAGCATTGAATTGAATAAAAAAGATATGGCCATTAACCTTGAGGTGGAAAGTGATATGAAGCTAAAACAAGTTGAGGATGTATTACTAACAAAAGCGATGAGGCAGGGACTGGAGAGCAATGCTTTCGATTTAAGCAAAGAGTTTACCGGCTCAGGCAAGTATATCCGCAAGACTATCCCGGTGAAAAACGGCATAGACAAGGAAATGAGCAAAAAAATAGTAAAGCTGATAAAGGACAGCGGACTAAAGGTGCAGGCAGCGATCCTGGATGATACGGTCCGCGTTACGGCAAAGAAAATAGACGATCTGCAGTCGGTTATTCAGCTTTGCAAGAGTTCTGATCTGGACCTTCCGTTGCAGTTCACGAATATGAAGTCTTAGAGGGTGTAAGCCTAAAGAAAAATCCCGCCGTTAATTAAAACAACCGGGATTTTTTGTTTGTTTGGTCAACTGTCTTTTATGGCTTCAATGTGTATTCAATAGTCATGGTTGCTGTTAACTCGTGAGTTGTATTTCTACGGGCATTTGCACTGATAAGATAATATACGGTAGTATTGCCGCCGTTGAAATAATCTTTCAGATTAATAGGATTTGTGGCTGTTAAAACCTGGTCTGCGTATTTCGCGGATTCCTGATCAGGGATAGAAGCCATTGCCACTAACGAATTCTTTCCGGCAGCGTTACTTTTATCAGTCGAAAGAAGCACAGTGGCATCAGAAAAGTTGGTCCAGTTGTTCTGCTCGTCAGCGTCAGTCAGGCTAATAGTAATCTTGCTAAGATCGATCTCAGAAATATTGTTTATGCTGAAATCCATACCTGCATTATCGTGGATAATCTGGTCTATGTTAACGACTGAAGAATCGTATTGAGAAAAATTGTCTCCCGCAACTACCGGAATTGTGAAAGTAACAGTAGACGGACTTGCATTGAATGGATCTAAATGCTTGGCGATTTCGTCCTTTATCTTATTACACGACTGGAAGGAAAAACTACCTACTGCAACAGTTGCAAGAAGGCTGAATGACAATAAAACTTTTTTCATAACAGGAAGTTTAAATGCTTTTAAATGGTTATTTGTCACAAATATAGTAGCACCATCTTTGCGATCCAATACTACAAATGATGTAAATTCAAGGCTGCTGACTAAGACAGATATCTCCCTACAATAGGCATTCTCCGACCCACACCAAAGGCCTTCGGCGAAACACGAATAATGGGGCAAAACTGGTTTCGTTTGTATTCGTTGGTATTCACAAGTTTCAATATTCTTGCTACAAGTGCTTCATCAAAGCCGATAGCTACAATCTCCTTAGGTCCCTGCCTCCGCTCTATATATTGGTATAAGATGGAGTCTAGCAGATCGTAGGGCGGAAGGCTGTCCGCATCCACTTGTCCGGGCCGGAGCTCTGCACTTGGGGCCTTGTTAATGATATTCGCCGGGATGATCTCACCGTTTCTATTGATATATTTCGACAATGCGTACACCTGCTGTTTGTAGCAGTCTCCAAGCACACCTAACCCTCCCGCCATATCGCCATAAAGTGTACCATAGCCGGTTGCCAGTTCACTTTTGTTGGATGTGTTCAAAAGGATGGAACCAAACTTATTAGAAAGTGCCATTACGAGTGTGCCCCTTATCCTTGACTGCAAATTTTCCTCAGCGACCGAGAATTCAAGACCCTCAAAAACGGGCGCAAGTGTCTGAGAGAAGGCTTCAAAAACGTCTTTTATAGGAATGACGTCAAAAGGGTTACTGAGGTTTTTTGAAAGTTGAATGGCGTCCACAACGCTATGTTCGGTGGAGAACTGTGACGGCATTAGCAATGCTCTGACATTTTCCGGTCCCAGCGCCTCGCACGCAAGAGCAAGCACCAGTGCGCTATCTATACCTCCTGAGGAAGCAACGATAGCTTTACTGAAGCCCATTTTGCTGAAATAATCTCTGATACCAAGTATTAATGCAGCATGGATTTCGTCAATACCGTCCATTGCATCAAACCGATCAGGAATATCCTGGTAATCTTTGATATCATCGCTTCCGCGCACAGCAGACTCTGCGAAACTCCCATCTTCATTCCAGGTAACGACTTGCAGCCCTTCCTTAAAATACGGCAACTCCGCAACTACGTTTTGCTGCGCATCCATTACCAGTGAGCCGCCATCAAATACGATCTCAGTTTGGGATCCAACTGTGTTGCAATAGATCATGGGCAGCTTGTAGTGTGCTACGTTTCGCTTCACAGTGCTGGTCCTTCCCTCTTTATGACCATAGTCAAAAGGCGAGGCACTGATATTCACCATCAGATCCGGCTCTTGTTTTATCAACTGATCCATAGGACATAGCCGGTACAAGGGATTGTCCATAATATTCCATATATCCTCACAAATCGTTATAGCAAGTTTCTTCCCCTTAAAATCAAGTGTGTTCCATTCAAACGCAGGCTCAAAATACCGGTACTCATCAAAAATATCGTAAGTGGGCAATAGCGTCTTATGTGCCACGCCTTTTACTTCTTTTCCAAAGAGCAAGTAAGCGGCATTGAAGAGGTCTTTCCCTTCCGGTACAGGATTTCGTGCCGGTGCACCTACAATAACGCCGATTGTATCCGCCTCCTGCCGGATGCGGTCTATCGCCTCCAGCGACTGATCTATGAAATCTTCAAACTCCAGAAAATCACGGGGGGGATAACCACAAACTGCCAGCTCTGAAAACACGATTAGTTCCCCGCCCTGTTGTTTGGCTTCGCGGATCGCTGCAATGATCTTTTGAGTATTTGCTTCGAAATTGCCGATGTGATAGTTCTGCTGTGCTAAAAAGATTTTCATTCGTCGATGATATAAAAACGGTCTAAAATTACTTGTATTTGTTTTACCAGCTAACAAATGATACCAGGAGGCGCATCGCAAAATGCTAAACGAACAGCAAGCCGTTATGTGCCTGCTCACGATAAAGAATGTGAACGATGGCTACTTTATCTGGATAATCGTAGTAATCCTATAAACCTCTTAGAAGGCTTAATTGAGAAAAATAAAAGGAAGCAGGGCGTCTATATTGGTGGAACTGCGCGACTGGACGAGGCTGTCGGCGGGTTTGCAACAAAATGCTTGAGCAACGATATGAGATACTATTCAGCAATTTGTCCACTTCCTGCCAAACGCAGATAACAAACCACATTACAAAAAGAAACGATTCGTCGCTGACGCTATCCATTGCTTTTTACCAGCTACAAACGCCGCTAGTCATCCAGCGATTTTTCCATTTTGCTCACTACAACGGTTGCCACACTGTTGCCGACTACATTCGTAGCGCTACGCCCCATATCCAGCAATGGGTCAATACCGAGCAATAGGGCAAGTCCTGCTTCGGGAATATTAAAGGTGCCAAGTGTTCCGGCTATCACTACAAGAGATGCACGAGGTACGCCGGCAATGCCCTTACTGGTTAGCATGAGCACGAGCAGCATACTCATCTGAGTACCATAGTCGAGATGGATACCGTAAGACTGAGCGATAAATAGCGAAGCAAACGTCATATACATCATAGAGCCGTCCAGATTGAACGAGTAGCCTAATGGAAGCACAAAGCTTACTATCTTGTTTTTGCAGCCAAAGCGCTCGAGTTCCATCATCGTCTTCGGGAAAGCAGCCTCACTGCTGCTGGTGCTAAAAGCGAGAATGATCGGCTCTTTAATTCTTTTCATTAAAGTAATAATCCTGCCTCTGACAAACACAGAGCCCGCAAGCAGCAACACGATCCATAGCAGTAAAAGCCCCGAATAAAACTCAAGAATAAATAAGGAGTAGGTGGTCAAAATACCAAGTCCCTGCTTCGCAATAATGGCTGTCATAGCCCCGAAGACAGCTACAGGTGCAAGATTCATTACATAAGCTGTCACTTTCAGTATCACATGAGAAAAGGCATCAAAAGCCCTAATCACAACCTCGCCGGGCTGCCCTACGGCAGCAGTGGCCACACCGAAAAACAGGGCAAAAACGACGATCTGCAATATCTCGTTCTTTGCCATTGCATCAAAAACGCTTGTAGGAAAAACATGATACAGGAACTCCTTTAAGGATAAAGCTGTTTTTACAATACCTGTGTCATTTACTTCGGGCACAGGAAGATGCATCGCAATACCTGGTTTGAAGAGATTGACGAGCATCATACCCAGTAAAAGACTGGTAAAAGATGCGGCAAAAAACCATAATAAGGTCTTCCCTCCTATCCTTCCTACAGACTTTATATCTCCGAGTTTTGCAACCCCAACAACAAGGGTGGAGAAAACGAGAGGCGCCACAATCATTTTTATCAGGCGTAAAAAAATATCGGCAAGCAGAGCGAAAGGCTCCAGTTTGCTATCCCTGCTTTGCAGCGCTTCACTTCTTACTGCCGATAAGCTTTGCCGCTTTTCGTTCATAGAGGCGTACATATGGCTGGTAGTGTCTTTCACTGATGCCATTTGCTGTTTTATCGTTTGCAAACTGTCTTCAGAACTGGCAAGGCTCAGATTCTCGGTGCGCACCAAAGTGGTGTTCAGCACAAAACCGAGCAAAATGCCCGCAATAAGACCGATAACAATATAAAGCGTCAGGCGACTGCCCTCTTTCTTAGAAATAACTTCCGTCATGCGAACGGTAAAAATAGAAATACTTGGATAGAAAGCTAAACAGAATAGATCAGTTTATCGGCAACGCTTTCATTGCCCTGTAAGCCACCGGTGTGAATACAGAGAATTCTGGCGTTCGGACTGAAGAAATCCGCTTTCATAAGTGCCTGCAGTCCCGCCATCATCTTTCCGGTGTAAACCACATCGAGCGGAATAGAATGCTGCTGGTAAAAACCATTCATAAAGTCTAACAGCTCCTGAGGATGTTTACCGAACCCGCCAAAATGCCAGTCATCGAACAAACGCCAGTTTTTGTCCCGGTTAAGATATTGTTGTACCTCCTGCTCAAGGTAGGCTCCTCCCTTCATAGGCGCAAAGCCGAGGACAGCCTGGATTTCCGGCAAAGCGTTTCTTAGCCCTATTAACGTTGTTCCTGTGCCGACGGAAACGCAAATGTGGCTGTAACCGGACGATATAAGACTGGCGATGGAAGCTGCACCCGCCCTGCCCTGCTCATTGGCACCACCTTCAGGAATGATAAACGGGTGTTCGAACTTCTTTGAGATGTCTGCAAGAAAACCCACATTCGTCTTCCGTTCATAATCTTCCCGCGATAGAAACGCCAGCTCCATACCATAGTCCCTGCAGCTTTGCCACGTAGGAGTAAGACTGGTGGCAGCATAAGTGCCTCTGACGATGCCGATGGTATTTAATCCATGCATTTTTGCTGAGGCTGCTGTTGCTATTAAATGGTTGGAATAGGCGCCGCCGAAAGTTAACACCGTTTCATATCCCTTCTCTAATGCAAACCTT
>DATJDP010000192.1:0-8416 GCA_035497355.1 Flavipsychrobacter sp. | reverse complement strand
GAAGAATGAACTCCATAATAGCGCCACTGGCAGGCCCTACCAGCACCGACTGCATGCCCACTAACTCGTTTTTCGGATTTCCGTCCAACCACACTTTGTCGAGGATAGTTCCAATAACATGGAAATTAGAAATATTATTCGGACCAACATTTAAAAAATACACCCGAATGCGTTTACCGGCCTTCACTTTTAAAGGGTGAAGAATATACCGTCCTATTTTACCGTTAAAGGTCACATAGCTTGGTTGTCGTGTGCGGGCTGCTGCGGTATCCAGTACATAAGCATCTCCGTTTTGCTTTAAATAATATTCATTTTGTACCAGCGCAAATTCAGTATCAACAGTTGTAGGATAGCCATCTCTAGGCTCCACGATCACCATACCAAACATCCCATTACTTAAATGAACAAGTACTGAAGGTGTGGCACAGTGGTACATAAATACACCGGGATAGTTTGCCGTCCAGGTAAAATGAATCGTTTCCCCCGGTTGAATTGTTCTGTATTTGTCGGCGGGATTTACCATTGCCGCATGAAAGTCTATAGAGTGTTGCATGGGCTTCATATTCATATGCATCGACTGATTATGCATCGTATCGTTAGAGCGGTCAGTCATGGCAAAGCGGATGGTTTGGCCGACTTTTACATGGATTATCGGTCCGGGTATAGAATCGCCGAAAGTCCATCCCATATAAGCAATTTCACTTCCCACATGAAACACCTTATGCGTTGCATCGAATTTCACATCAATTGTGTCGCCCTGCATCAACGGAGGTACACCGGCCCCAAAACCGATAGGCCCTTTAGCCTTCTCATTATTGGGTTGCGAGGTGACAACCGCCTCTGGTGACCCATAAACCATATCGTCATGGCCTGTGTTATTACCATTGTTTTTGCAGGAACAAATGAAAATGAGTGCGCCGGAAAGTAAAATGATTTTTCGCATAAGAAGCATTGCAACAATTTTATGCCAATCAGAATTACCGCAACTAATAGTAGCAAACGGAAGTCAGTTAATTTAATGCATTGCCGCGATTATACATATAACTTATCCATCTGCCGTTTGGAAAAATCTCTGTTTACGTCAGAAGGACATTGTGCTAGCCCATAGAACCATTGTGCTGATATAATTGAGACGTTGTACCAGCAAATAGAGATTTTGTGCTTATTGCGTTTGAAGCATCGCTTTTGAGGTACGTTCAGGCTTCTTCTTCTATAGATGATATCGCGTCGACAATGTATGAATTGTTAAAAAGTACTTTAATACTTTTATTAACTAAAACCTTCCTACTTTTGTTATGAATTCTTGATTTATTAAAAATAAAAACTCATGCAGACAGCGCAGGAAACTATTATCAACGTTCCGGAAATTGAACCGAGATTAAAACATCTTACCATCTTTCAGACATTCGACAGTCTTAACCCAGGTGAAAGTTTTATCATTCACAACAATCATGACCCAAAGCCGGTCTATTTTCAACTAAGGGAAATGCGCGGAGATATTTTCACATGGGAATATCTGGAAGAAGGCCCGCAATGGTGGGATATACGCGTAACGAAGAAAACCTTTGAGCAAAAGCTACCGGAAGATGCAGTAACGAAGAATGCACAAAACGAAACAATCGTTAACGTACCGCGGATAGAGCCGAGATATAAGCACGCAACAATATTCAATGTCTTTGATTCGCTTAATGCGGGCGAAAGTCTCATCATCCATAACGATCATGACCCCAAACCGGTATATTACCAACTACTCAACGAAAAGGGAGACATCTTTACCTGGACATATTTGCAACAAGGGCCGGAATGGTGGGATATAAGGGTAACCATAAAGGGCAAAGACGACGAGGAAACTGTAGGACAAATCGCTGCAAAGGATCTGCGAAAAGCAGAAGTATTTAAGAAATACGGTATTGATTTTTGCTGCGGAGGAAAGAAAACTGTTCGTGAAGTGTGTCAGGAGAAAGGAATTGATGCTACCAAGGTAGAGCAGGAGCTACAGCAAGCAGCGAAAAATGTAACAGGCAGCAATATGAATTTCAACGAATGGAACCTTGATTTCCTTGCTGACTATGTTGTAAACACGCACCACCACTATGCGCAGAAATATCTTCCCGAACTGCGGGGCTATGCTTTGAAGGTAGCTCAGGTTCATGGAGCTCATCATCCGGAGCTAATGCCAATTCAGCAACTGGTAGAGGAAATAAACGAAGAACTGACAGACCATATGACAGCAGAAGAAAACGTGCTGTTCCCAATGGTGAGGAAGATCGTTCAAGCAAAGAACAGCAACGCTGCATACAACCAGGAAGGAAACGCAAGCTTTGCATCCATGGTGAATCAGATGGAGAAGGAGCACGACAGCGTAGGCAGAGCGTTTGAAGAAATCCATAAGTTAAGCAACGACCTTGCGATCCCGGAAGACGCTTGCACCACCTACAAATTGTTTTATAAGATGATTCAGGAGTTTGAAGATGACCTTCATATACACATCCATCTTGAAAACAATATCCTTTTTCCAAAGACCGTGGAAATGGAAAAGACTCTCGCATAAACTAAACACTCCTTCTCCGTCCTGCGCGATAGCAGGACGGAATAAGGGAGTACAAACAAATTAAGTCACTTAAAAAAAATAACTGTTATGGAAATGAAAGAAGCATATCGCAACGAACGTTTTAAGGTATTGAACGTCTCATTAAACTTTGGGGAAGCAATGCCACTGCATCAGGCATCTTCCGACGCATTCATCATAGGCAGAAAAGGCAAAGGAAAGATTAGCTTTGCAGACAGAGAAGTATTTCTATCTGCGGGCGAGACTGTTCTGATTAAAGCGAACGAGCCCCACAAAATGGACATTCTCGAAGACTTTAGCTCTTCAATCATCCTTGAACCGGATGCAAAAATCAATTTTGTTTAGTCACACCCCTTTTATTTCACACACACATTTCAATCATGGTACCAAAACTTCTTCTTGCGGCTGCTTTAATGATACTATTTACAGCTTGCAATAATGCAGATACAACTTCTGCCAATACAGAAACAGTGCATGAGCACGCACAGCCACATGACACGGCCATGCATAACCATGAAGCGAAAGCCACACATGGACTTTCTCTAAACAACGGCGCTAAATGGCAAACCGATGAAAGCACCCGAAAGCATGCAGCCACACTGAACAATATGGTGGGAGATTTCGAAAAACAAACGGTAAAGAGCCTCTTCGCGTATCATTCATTCGCAGATAAAATGCAGGAAGAGTTACAGCAGCTTATCAACAATTGCACAATGGAAGGCCCGGATCATGATGCTTTGCATTTGTGGCTAGAGCCAGTGCTTAACGATGTCAAGGCGCTGAAAAGCACCGGTAATGAAGAAGATGCGAAAAACGCAGCAATGGTATTATCGGAGGATGTAAAAAAGTTCAACCAATACTTTAATTAATGCTGATCAATGAACAAACCAAGATTGCAACGCTCTTGAAGCACAATCCTGATGCACTTGAGGCAATTATACCGCTCAGCCCCGATTTTAAAAAGCTTCGCAATCCCGTTTTGCGAAAGCTAATGGCTGGAAGGACAAGTATTGCTATGGCATCCAAAATCGGAGGCTGTACGCCGGAAGATTTCTTCAAAGCGTTGCAACCGTTCGGGTTTGAGGCAGATATCAAACCAACATCAACCGCGAGGCCGGAGCCGGAAAAGAAGCCCCTGCCCTATTATTTAAAATCGTTACAGCCTAATCAAATCGTGCCTTTTGATGTGCGCGCTATGCTGGCAGAAGGTAATGACCCACTCAGGCTCATTCAGCAGAAGGTAAAGGACTTAAAGCAGGGTCAGGCGTTGCAGATCATCAATACGTTTGAACCGGTACCACTTATAAAACTATTGGAAAAGCAGGGCTTTAAGACTTATATAAACCATATAACAGCGGACCTGATAGAAACCTATTTCTACAAAACCACAGATGCCCCCAACCCCGAATTAGAGGCAGAGACAAGTACGGCTGGGGACTGGGAACAAATGCTAAAACATTTTGAGAATAAGCTGCAGCAAATAGATGTGCGCCACCTCGAGATGCCCATGCCTATGATGACGATACTGGAAACGCTCGAAAAGCTACCAACAGAACAGGCTTTGTATGTGCATCACAAGCGCATCCCTGTTTTTTTACTCACAGAGCTGAAAGACCGGAATTTTGATTACAGAATAAAGGAAGTGCAGGAAGGAGAAGTATTCCTGCTGATCTTTAAAAACGAATAAATCAGGGCATGTTCGCAGCTACATCAAACACAGGACTTCAACAAACAACCAGCTATAAAGTCGTTCTGCCATTTTACGTCTTCGGAGCGATTTCGTTTCTAACGGCAGCGACCTTATTACTGCTTAATACCGACATCTTCCACCAGCATTACTTTCATCCTCATACACTTGCCATTACGCATATCATGGCACTGGGATGGGGCACGATGATTATCCTTGGCGCGTCTCACCAACTATTGCCTGTACTCATTGAAGGGAAACTGGATAGCAACCTGTTCGCTTATCTCACGTTTATTTTTACGGCTATTGGTATCCCGTTTTTAGCTATCGGCTTCTACATCTTTCATACAGGGTGGGTGTTGCAAACCGGCGCAGTGCTTGTCAATCTTGGTGTGGTGTGCTACCTAACGAATGTCATCAGCAGTGTGTACGCAAGCAAAAAGCATGATGTGCATGCATGGTTTATGATGGCTGCTTCTTTGTGGCTTTTTTCTACCACCTTCTTTGGGCTGTTGCTTGTATTCAATTTTAGCAGGTCTCTATTGCCAGAAAGCTCTGTCGCCTATCTCTCTATACATGCGCATCTTGGACTTATCGGCTGGTTCTTGTTAATGGTCATCGGGGTGGCCTCCCGTTTGATACCCATGTTTCTGATCTCCAAATACACAAACGATAAGAGGCTTTGGTTAATTTTTACACTTATCAATGCGAGTCTTATCAGCTTTATTGTTTTTAAAGTAATGGACTCGGAACCAGGTTTTTACTACATTTCTTTATTGTCAACGCTCATGGCTATCGTCTTCTTCGGCAGTTATTGCAGGAAGGCGTATAAGGTGCGTATCCGTAAGAACGTAGATCAACAGATGAAGATCTCGCTTCTGTCGGTAGCGCAGATGTTAGTGCCGGTTGTTGCTTTGATCATTGTGCTTGCGTTACTACCTGCAGACAAGCATCCTAATATTGTCTTGCTTTATGGCTTCTGCATTTTCTTTGGCTGGATCACTGCAATCATTCTCGGAATGACTTTCAAAACATTGCCTTTCATAGTCTGGAATAAGGTGTATCATGAAAAAGCGCATGGCAATAAAACCCCTGCACCAAAAGACATGTTTAGCGAGAAAGTATTTAACGGCATGTTGACCGCTTATCTTATCGGATTTGTCTTGTTTATCGCCGGTATCATCTTATTGAATGATATTTTATTGAAAACGGGTGCCATTGCCTTGTTGGCGGCGGCAGTTTTATATGTTTTCAATACAGGCATCACCTTACTACATCAACCTAAAAAACAATGAATGTAATTACCAACGACAGCATTAAATGCACTGTGGCGCTTTCCGATCTCTACAATGTTTACGATCCTGAAATAGGATTGAATGTGGTGGATCTTGGTTTGATCTATCAGATAGATTTTGATGAAGTGGAAAGGCGGCTTGATGCAAGCATGACGCTCACTACTCAGTTCTGCCCTATGGGCGAAAGCATTACCAGCAATGTAACACAGTCGCTCACTACTAGTTTTCCTCAATGGGAAATACATGTAAACCTTACCTTCGACCCTCCCTGGAATCACTCTCGCATTTCACCCGAGGGACAGGAATTTTTAAACGGATAATCTATGCTAAGCTATACTTGTAAGACCGCTATTAAAGCCGTCATCTATCTTTCATGCAAGAGCGCAGAAGGACAAAAAGCGGGCATGAGAGAGATTGCCGAACATATAAATGCAAGCGAACACACTGTGGGAAAGATATTACAGACGCTTGCAAGACAAAGACTGATCAATAGCATGAAGGGGCCTTCGGGCGGCTTTTATCTGAATGAAGCACAGCAAGATCAGCCGATCTCCAATATTGTAGAAACGATTGAAGGGAAGCAGGTATTCAAAGATTGTGGATTGGGCCTGAGTAAGTGTTCTGCAACTCACCCCTGCCCTATTCATAATGAATATAAAGTAGCGCGCGACCTGATCGAAAAACTGTTTCAGGAAAACAGGATAAAAGATCTATGCGACCCGGTAACCAATGGGCTTGCCTATCTGATTGGATAGCGGGTTGGTGAATTGCTCCATAGGTCAGCAATGGTAGTATTCCTCAATATACACGGAGAGTACGTAGTCAAATCTCTTTGATAATGTCACATCATCATCCTCCATTGCACAGTGCATGGGCTGGTCCTCATTTTTGGTTCCATAGAAGGATAGTATTCTTGTCCTCTTTTTTAGGGACTTATAATCAACGCTGAAGGCTCTTCTGCCAAACATCTTTAGCTCGGGAGAAAAGGAAAAGTCGAAGGTTGGCTGTTGATTATTTAATATGAAATGCACGAGCAGCGTAGTATCCGACCGCTTAAGGTAGAAACGGAGGATGTTCTCCATGTTCTTCTTAATATTCGCTACGATCATCTCCTTTCCTATGCAGCAATGATGGCTTTACTTCCTCAGTCTTATAAAAGTCAGTCGTTTTTCTTTTACCATCGCTGTACTCTTCAAAGATTAGATTAACATACTTAACTGAATCAGGTTGAGCAAAAGGGAATTTAAAGACTTCAATGTTTTGCATTTCAAATACAGCCTTCAGATCCGTTTGATCAATCTGATAGTCGTTATTGAGTCCCTGACAATGCCCTGGAACATTGACGCCTACAAAACATACAATAGAAAAAAGAATGGCGCAACGGAATATTCTCATGGCTTTAAGTTCTAAGCACAAAATACGCTTCACACACTAATTAGTCAATAACCACAGAAGGGAAACAGGCTTTACGTACCTTTAAACAACAATCTCCAAACCAGAAAAAATACAAACAACATGAAGACAAGTTATGGAACACTTGCTGAAACGGTGAACGGCTTGAAACAGGATGGCTACTCAATGGATCTGAACCTGCAGAAAGAATGTATTGTCTGCCATCAGAATAATACGAGTTTATCCCCGGAGGACTTTGAAATAGATGCAGTATACCGCTTTGAAGGCTCCTCTAATCCAGACGATGAAGCTATTGTTTACGCTATATCGTCACCAAAGTTTGGCATTAAGGGTGTGTTGGTAAACGGATACGGTATCTATGCAGACGAGTTCTCAACTGCATTGGTAGAAAAACTGCGCAGTCATCACTAATATTCCCCTCACTTCCGAAAAATACTATATAATGGAAAACAAATCGAATGAAGCAACACCGCAACGTCCGCAGGGCGACAGAATGCTGAACGCGGCACTGGTAGAAATGGACCTGAACAAGTTCATGACGGAGATAAAGCAGGAATCAACATGGAAGGAAAGCGATCGCAATTCCATTACCATCTTCAAATCCGACAGTATGCGCATTGTGCTGGTCGGCCTGCATGAAAACGCAGAACTGAAAACACATACTGCCAACGGCACCATCAGTGTGCAGGTACTGGAAGGCGCCATTAAGTTTACTGCCGAGCCACAAGCTGTACACCTTGAGAAAGGCCAGATGATAGCACTGCAGGAGAAAATGCCACATAGTGTAATAGCTGTGCGGGAAAGCTTCTTCCTGCTCACGTTAGCCGTACACTAAGCGTCGCCTGCCGGTTTTCCCCTAAAAAATCCCCCCAACGTAATTGGCTGTAGCTTTGTCTTCTTAGCCAAAACGACGAAGCATGTCCATATCTGCCACAAAACGGGGTTGTAAAACCGTAGCAATAGCCATAACTTTTCTTTTGCTGATCCTACAATCTGCAACAACCCAGGCAGGACAAAAGATTCGTGTTTACTTTATTGGCAATAGCTATACTTATACCAATAATCTTCCCCTGATGCTGCAGAACATTGCCGCATCTATGGGCGATACGCTGTATTACGAAGAACATGACCCTGGTGGATGGACGTTCAGCAATCATGCTGACCCGACGCAGGATGCAGTTTGCACACAAAAGATAAAAAACGGCAATTGGGATTACATCATTCTGCAAGAGCAAAGCCAGCTGCCTTCATTTCCCGACAATCAATTCTTTCCGCAGTCCTTTCAATACGCTTACCAGTTAGACACATTGATTGATAATAATAATCCCTGCGCCTCCACGATGTTTTATATGACGTGGGGGTACGTTAATGGAGATGCTTCCAACTGTGCCTTCTTCCCGCCTGTATGCACTTATGAGGGTATGGATAGCCTCCTGCGTTTGCGCTACCAGT
>DATJDP010000191.1:0-6826 GCA_035497355.1 Flavipsychrobacter sp. | reverse complement strand
ATTTAATTTTTAAATTCTGGCTGCTCTTATACATCTCCGTCATTCGAGTATGTATTGCCGGCCACCACTATGCCACCATCATTTGTCGTTGTCGCAGTTCTTGCCTGTTCTCCTGCAGAGCCTCCCAATGTTTTTTGCCATACTACGTTACCGTTGACATCCGCTTTGATAACCCAAAAGTCAGACTGTCCATGATTTCCTGTTACGTTTCCATCATTAGACGTTGTGCTGCCAACCATCACATATCCGCTATCCACTGTTGTTTCTCCTCCAACGCTCATTACGCTTACTGCATTATCTGCTCCGGTTCCTCCATAGCACTCTGTCCATACAATGGCCCCTGTGTCGTCAGTTTTTACAAGCCAGAAGTCCCCGGCGCCGTACTGGCAACTGTCTGTAGTTCCTAAAACAACGTAACCTCCTCCAAATGCTTTTTGAATGTCTGCGGCGAGGTCGTCGCCAGTGTGCCCATAGCATTTCGCCCACTCAATAGCTGGCTGTGCATTTGATGTTAATGAAAGAAAAATGGATGCAAGGACAAAAAAAATATTTTTAGCGACGTTTTTCATAAGATGGATTGTTTTATATGTCAAATATAGTAACTTTAATTATCCTTTCACTTTTTAAAATCATATATTATGAAGAAACTCCTTTTTGCTACTCGCCTTCATTGGTATGTTCTTTTCTGTAACAGCAACGACGATTATCAACAATTCACCCTGTGACGTATGTGTTTGGGTTGTTTGTTATCAGAACCCCTGTCCTAATCCGCCGCCTACATGTTGTATAGTAAGTGAAACTTTATATATGGTTCCCGCTGGGAAAAAATTAGATGTTCATGATTGTAGTACTGGCTGTACCACCTTTTTAGTTCGGACTAATTTTTCAGGTGAGTGTGATCCTGGAGCTGGGGTCGGAGTTGCTCCTCCTTCTTATGGTCAATGCTCACCTCCTTGTTGGAGCTATCCTTTGATGGCCCCGCTCCCTGGATGTGGGCAAATAGACGCTAGCACTCCTGGAGTACTGCTGATCCAATGATAAATGGAAGTAGCTGTCATAATAGACAGCTACTTCCATTTATCTAACTTTATATTTAACTACACTGCCAGCACCCTTATCATTTCAATCATATCGTCGCTCATCTTAGCGTTTTCCTTTACCACGTTCCTAAAGGGCGTGTACACCAGCTCGCCGTTGATCACCCCTACCATCACCTGTGTGTTATTTTCAAGCAGGGCATTTACCGCGGCGTATCCGAGACGGCTTGCGAGAACACGGTCGGCATACGTAGGGGAGCCGCCGCGCTGGATATGGCCAAGCACCGTTGCTCTCGTATCTATATTTGGGAAGCGCTCTTTTACCATCTTCAAAAGTTCTGCCGCACCACCAAAATCATCACCTTCTGCCACCACTATTATATGCACCGTCTTTTTACGGCGCTCGTCATAGTCTATACGGCAAAGAACTTGCTCAATGTAAGTTCGGAGCTCGGGAATTAAGATGTCTTCGGCACCGCAGGCAATGCCGCTATTTAGCGCAATATAGCCCGCATCCCTTCCCATTACCTCTACGATAAACAGGCGGTCGTGGGCTTCTGCAGTATCCCGTATCTTATCAATAGCCTCCACAGCTGTATTTACAGCCGTATCGAAGCCTATAGTATAGTCCGTACCTGAAAGGTCTTTGTCAATAGTGCCCGGCAAGCCGACTGCGGGGATGGTATATCTTTCAAAAAACTGTGTGGCACCACGAAAGGTTCCGTCTCCACCAATAAGTATCAAGGCCTCTATGCCATGTTTTTGTAGCTGGTCGTAGGCCTGCTTCATTCCTTCCTCAGTAAGAAACTCCTTGCTTCGCGCTGTCTTTAAAATAGTTCCTCCGCGCTGAATGATATTGGCCACATCAGTGGTTTTCATCTCAAAAATGTCACCTTCTATCATTCCCTGGTAGCCGCGGCGAATACCATAAACCTGAAGCTCATGGTAGACGGCAGTGCGCACGACAGCACGGATGGCTGCATTCATTCCGGGACTATCTCCGCCGGAGGTCATCAATCCTATTTTTCTGATATTGCTCATAAAGTCGGGCTGGAAGTTTATTTACTGACAGTAATTTTTATACCAGAGTGTGAAGCTCCCATTTTTTCGATGAATTTACATGTAAATGAGGTTCTTAAAAAGTTGAAAATAGAGCAGCGCAAAGGTGGCTTAGGAAACCCACAATTGTTAACAGCCGCTTAATTACTAATGTTCTAAAACCCTTAACGCCTGTTTTTTGATATTTTGCAGCCTGTATGTTCAAGCGTTTACTTCTGTTTGTTGTATTCTTTTCTTCCGGTTTCCCAATGTTCGCGCAGGATGCCGGTTATTGGCCGTCACCTGAGGTAGAGCAAATGTATCGCCAGGCAAAAGAATATCTGTCCCGCGGAGCGGTGAACCAGGCTACCGTGCTGCTACAGCAGGCCATTCAGCTTGCGCCCTCTGTTTTAGTGCTGCATCGCGACCTTGCGCAGACACTGAATCTGGCAGGCAAATACGATGAAGCATATAAGACCATTGAGCCGATCATTGACAATGGTCAGGGCGACGAGATGTCTTACCAGATTGCAGCAACAGCGCTTTCGGGAAAGGGAGAAAAGCGGAAGACGAAGAATATGCTGGAGAAAGGCCTTAAAGCCTTCCCGAACTCTGGTATTCTCTATCGGGAGCTAGGCCTCTATTACGAAAAGCAAAACGACCAGGAATATGCGCTCGACTCCTGGCTTAAGGGCATACAGATGGACCCTATTTACCACCTTAACTACTACGACGCAGCCAGGATCTACGCTACTACCAACAAACCGATATGGACCATCCTTTATGGAGAGATATTTTGCAACCTTGAACGCCAAACCTCCCGCAGCCTCGAAATGAGAAAAACGATTCTGCAGGCTTACCAGAAAATGTTTAGCACTATCGGCACGAAAGATGTACCCAAATATGGCACCTCTGTAACCGAGGGCGAAGAAGAGACCTTTGAGGCAGCCGTGTTGCAAACCTATATGCAGCTTGCCCCCGTTGTAAGCGATGGTATTACTGCCGATAACCTTACCATGCTGCGGGCCCGTTTTGTGATGGACTGGCAAAGCACTTTTTCAGAGAAGTTTCCATTCTCACTTTTCACTTATCAGGACAAGTTGCTGCGCGATGGACAGTTTGACGCATATAATCAGTGGATGTTTGGAGTTGCAGAGAACGCAAAGCTGTATGAAACCTGGAAGAAGTTTCATCCCTCTACAATGCCTGCCTTTGAGAGCTGGATAGTGAGCAATCAATACAAGCCTACGGCCAGCGACAATTATAATAACAATGATCTGCGCAAGCTTTTCTCCAAAAAAAGAAAGAGCTAAATCAACAAACGTTAAAATATTAACGTCTGTTATCAAACGCTTCTAAAAAAGCTACTTTTGTCACCGTATTTACCGGTATTTATGAATTTTCCCCAACGAGTTACATCTTTTAAGAGCGGCGTTGCAGTTTTATTGTGCTTCGTGGCTTTACTCCCTTTCCAAACTTTTGCACAGAGCAATCTCACAGGCACAGCAGATAAGATTATTGCTATTGTAGGTAAGAACAGGATCATCCTGCAGTCTGATATTGATCTGCAGTTCGCTACCTACAAAGCTCAGGACCCTACCTTGAGCGATACAGTGAAATGCAATATGCTGCAGCAAATGATCACTCAGAAGCTGCTGGTAGAGCAGGCAGAGCGCGACAGTCTTTTAGTTTCTGATGAAGATGTGGAGGGAACGATAGACAACCGTATTCGCCAGTTTGTCCGTCAGTACGGTTCAAAGGAAAAGCTTGAAGAAATAGCTGGTAAAACCATTTATCAGCTAAAGGAAGAAAACCGTGAGACATTCAAGGAGCAGCTAATGGCAGAAAAGATGCAGAGCAAAATCCTTGAAAACGTAAAAATTACCCCTTCAGAAGTACAAAGTTTTTATAATAAGATACCGAAAGATAGCCTTCCTTTTTACCCTGCAACGGTAGAGGTAGGACAGATTGTAATTGATCCTCCTGCAAGCCCTGAAGTAGAGGAGTATGCAAAAAAGAAACTTGAAGACATCCGCAACCAGATTGTGAACGATGGCAAGAGCTTTGAGACAATGGCAGGTTTGTACAGCGACGACCCCGGAAGCCGTGATAACGGAGGACGATATAACGACGTAAACCGTGTAGGTGGTGGCTGGGCACCGGAGTTTGTGGCTGCGGCGTTTAAGTTGCAGAATGGCGAGGTGTCTCCTATAGTTAAGACACAATTCGGTTACCATATCATTCAAATGATCCAGCGAAAGGGAGACGTTGCAGATTTGCGCCATATCCTTATCACGCCCGAAAGAACCTCAGTAGATTTTAAAAAGGCTTTGGACAAGCTGGATAGCATTCGCTCGCTCGTTATAGCCGGAAAGTATTCCTTCCCGGAAGCAGTAGGCAAGTTTTCTACTGATGAGTCGGCAAAGAACACAGGAGGTATGATCCTCGACCCGACCACAGGCTCACCGGAGCTCGAAATGGACAAGCTAGATCCTGCAATGGTGATGATGCTCGATACCATCAAAGAAGGTTCTCTTTCTCAACCACAGATATTCACCAATGACCGCGGCGCAAAGTCCACACGCATTGTTTATCTGCGGGCAAGAACACAGCCACACAAAGCAAATCTTAAAGATGACTATAGCCGGATACAGCAGGTGGCCCTGTCTCAAAAACAGGCAAAGACAGTCGAGAATTGGCTAATGGAGCGATTGCCTAACTATTACATCAAAATAGATCCGGAATATCAGTCCTGTTCTGTATTCTCCAACTGGAACTTAGCCACGGCGGGCAAGTAGTGTTGGAGGGGTTGGAGGTTGTTGGAAGGGTTGGAGATTGTTGGAAGGGTTGGAGAAGTTGGAAAATGTTGGCTGTGTAACAACCTTTATCCTCCCCGAAAGGGAACTAATAATAATGGAACACAGATTATCATGGATGGAACAGATTAAATCATGATAGTCATGAAAATCTGCATTCTATTTTGTCCTCCCCAAAAAGACTGAAAACATTGAGTGCTCGAACAAAGAAAGCGTTTCCCAATCATTGATCATTCCTCATTCAAAATTCATCCAAATGGCTGTCATGGCGGCGGGGAAGAGCGGTGCTGGAGCTGAAAGGAATTAGCCGCCACCAACTATTTCTTTGTAGAAGAAGCCTTCGTTGCGCTCACTGTTTAGGTCTTAGCGCAGCTTGACTTAAAAGCATGGCTGCATATCTGCTCCTTCACTTATTTCAGCACATAAAAAAAACCGACAAGCTGCTGTCTTTCGCAAGACGTTCGCAACCTGCCGGGTTCATCACTACTCTATTCAAATATTCCGCTTGCTGATCAGTCCCATCAGCAGGGCACGCATTCACAAGACCATCTGACTGAGCGGCTCTGTCCAGTCGCTTGTCAGGCCATCGGAACCGAGGGCGCGTACTCTGAACCAATACGTTTTGCCAGGGGCAAGGTTCTCCACACGGCCATTGGCACCGCTATTGGTCATGCTGCTTTTCCATCCGTCTTCCGTCATCGGATCAGCGCAATACTCAATAGCGTAGCTTTTTGCATTGTGAATACGGTTCCATTTCAGCCCTACTACGCCCTTGCGCACTATAAAGGCTCTCAGGTTTTCTGGTACCGCCAGGGTATCGTATCGGCGCGGTCCTCTTGACTTCATGGGCATGCCTGCAAGGTCAATAATGGTAGCATCCTTTTTGCTTACCATTTGCACATACAGCGCCAGCTCCTCAAGTATCGATTTCACTGTCGCCAGTTTCTCGTTGCGTATCAATTGAGCCGAAGTGCCTGCCCCGTACGTGTTTTGCTGGGCCACTTCCAGCTCATCAATGGCTGAGGCAAAGTCTGCCATTGTCACGGGTGGGGTGACAAAGATTGTGGCACTCGCCACCATTTTTGAGTGAATGCTTCTGCCAAATTGGATTAGGTCAGATGGATTTCTGCGGTCCAGTTTTAATGCTACTGTAGCCATAATTGTGTTTGTTTTAATTGTGTGGAAAAAAGTGTTTAGTATAATTATCGAAGTGAGCGCCCGATGACGGGCTTCCCCTGCAATATGCTAATCGTGGCCTTGCCTGGCTTGCATTGTTTACACCATATTCAAGTAAGTCATCTGAAAAAAAGGTGGCCTTATCTCCCAGGCGTTGCATGTGATGTCCCAAACGCCGCATGTGATGTCCCAAGCGCTGCATGTGATGTCCCAAACGGCGCATGTGATGTCCCAAACGCTGCATGTGATATCCCAAGCGCTGCATGTGATGTCCCAAACCCTGCATGTGATATCCCAAGCGCTGCATGTGATGTCCCATAAGCTGCATGTGATGTCCCAAACGGCGCATGTGATATCCCATGAGCTGCATGTGATGTCCTGGACGGCGCTTGGGAGATAAGCGCGCAGTTTTTGCTATTACTGCTTCGGCTTTTGTACCGGCGATTGCTGCAGTTGGTAAAGACGATATGGTAGTGTGTTGTATCATTCGCTTGAATAGCAGAACAAAACTCATTCCTGGGACCGGGTGTGAAGTCGTTTGTGGTGCTGAACATTTCCCGGCCGGGTGAATATCCTTTTTTTGACGATTTCCACCAAGATGCCAAAGGTGTTCTGGTTGTATTGCCTAAACCCTAGCCCGAAGTAGATCCTCATGGAACAAGTTGTTTTTATTGTCTGGCGCGAAAGTGTTGAAGCTTTACTGGTGGTTGGCATACTCTTCACCTGGCTAAGCGCCAGCCCGACGGGCCGCCGTGGTTT
>DATJDP010000190.1:0-4982 GCA_035497355.1 Flavipsychrobacter sp. | reverse complement strand
AGCGACATCCGGCTTGTTGGCTTCCCACCTAATGGTATCGGGCAGTTTGGCGGAGATACAGACAATTGGATGTGGCCGCGGCACACAGGCGATTTTTCTATGTTCCGCGTCTATGCCGGCACAGGAAATAAACCGGCGCCTTATTCCAAAGACAATAGGCCATATACCACCGACAACTTCTTTACCATTAATATTTCCGGCTATAAAGAAGGAGACTTCGCTATGGTATACGGTTTCCCCGGCACCACTCAGGAGCATATCTCCTCATATCAGCTAAACCAGGTTTACAACATTACTGATCCGATTCGCATAGCTGTAAGGACAAAAAAACTGGATACATGGACAATGCATATGGACAACGACCGTGACGTTTTTTTAAAATATACGTCAAAGCGCGCAGGTGTAGCGAATGGGTGGAAGAAATGGCAAGGCGAGTTGCGTGGGCTCCAGTTGAATAACGTGCTTAATAAGAAAAAAGAATACGAGACGGATTTCCAGGGCTGGGCAAACACCGAAACCGCGTTGCCTTATGCTAAGGACATACTTTCTAATATATATGCCAATGCCGGTAGCGCAGACAGCGCTTTGAAAGCGGATGTGTATGCACAGGAGGCCGTTTACGGTGTCGAAATCATTCAACAGGCGGAGACACTTGACAAGATATTGAAGGCTATGCGCGCGAAGCTTCCTCAGGAGAGGTTGCACGACTCGCTTGTAAAGCTTGGAAACGTCTTGAAGGGTTTCTACAAAAACTATGATGCCGCAACAGATCACGACCTTTTTGAAACACTGATGCCCGTTTACTTTAATAACGCCGGCCATTGGATTCCTTACGGGTTTCAGAAGGCATTCAATGAGTACAATCACGACTTCGACCTATGGGCGGACGATATTTTTAATATCAGTCTTCTGGCACAGCAGACACGGATTGAGCGGTTCGCAGACGAAGCAGAAGCAAGAGACAGTGTTCGAATCCTCGCAGATCCGGCATGGCGGCTTTATCACGAGATTTCCCGTTACAGGAACAGCACCATTCTTCCTATACTTCGCAGCTACTTCATCAATCTCGATTACTACAACCGGCTATATATGAAGGCGCAAATGAAAAAAGACTGGAATACTGACTTTTATCCTGACGCAAATCTCACCCTCCGTTTAAGTTACGGTAAAGTTGAAGGGATAGACCCCGAAGGATCTGCGGCATATAGCTATCAAACAAATTTAAACGAAGTAATCGCCAAGGACAACCCTGAGGTAGCTGAGTTTCGTGTGCCGCAAAAGCTGAAAGACATTTATCAGAATAAAGATTATGGACGCTGGGCATCAAATGGCACCGTACCAGTTGCATTCCTGTCCACACTTCATACCAGTGGAGGTAACTCCGGAAGCCCTGTTCTGAATGCAAAGGGGCAGTTGATCGGCACCAATTTCGATCGTGTATGGGAAGGAACTATGAGCGATTACTACTTTGACCCTCGCCTTTGCAGGAATATTTCGGTTGATATTCGCTATACACTCTTTATTGTAGAAAAGTTTGGAGATGCAGGATGGCTGCTTAAGGAAATGAAACTGGTGCGCTAGCTGATCTTAAGAGGTTGATTCATTTTCAGCACATTAACCGATCAGCTTTTCTTAAATGGCCTTTAACAATTGTTAAGTTTTCCAGAGACGACCAAGCGAAACAGCAATGACTTTCGTCTATGTAAAGAAATCTTTTTAATTTCAAATCAAACGTGTCCCATGTTCAAGTGCCTGCGCCATCCGTTTTACATTGCTTATAAGCTTGTCGTCGATTTTTTTACAATCGTTAAAGAACAGCTTTTTAAGCTATTCTGATTTTCAAGCAGCTCCGGCCAAACTCCCGGCACAGCTTTTTAAGCATTAAAATAAAACGGAGTTATGGCAAATTCAAGAGATTCTTCACAACGCAATAGTAACAGAGAAGAAGAACAGCCGCAAAACCTTCCGGGCGGCCCCCAATTAAACAGCAGTCTTGATGACAGTGCAAGCGATATAGAACGCCTTAAGCAGGATACGTCTTATATAAATCTTCCGGAGGTGAATGATATTCCCGGACAGGAAAACATTACGAACGTTGCTCCGCTCGGCGAATTGGCCGATACAACTGCCTCCTCAGATGATGAGGAGGGTGTGGAAGAAGGACAGGATGTACTGGACCCAGACAACGATGATGTAACAATTGTAATGGGTACGGAAGCTGACGTAACAAAAGAAGATCTGGAACTACTGGGCGATCCCAACGAAGATTTTGACATGAATGACGATGAGCAGATAGATATGGAGGGATTAGACGATACAGACTCCGACGGCGACTTATTGAACGAGGGGATAGCCGACACCGATTCGACAGGGGATGAATTGGATATTCCTGGGGCAGACGGCAGCGATCCCCGACAGGATGCTATGGGACAAGGGGATGAAGAGAATAATTACTACAGTCTGGGAAGTGATAATAATGATAATGTAACAGAAGGAACACCGTAAGGAAAACAGGCATAATTTTATAACAGCTAATCAAAACACGCATTTGTTATGGAAACATTATTTGAAATCGAAAAAGCTCCGGGGGAAATAACGTCATCTGATATGCTGCTCTTATCCGGGACGGGAAAGAATTTAAAGCAGCTGTTGCCATTGAACATGGAAGATGACGATGACATAGACGATGATGATGACGTAGACGATGATGACGACTTACTGGAGGACCTTGATCTTGATGATGACCAGGAAGTTGTAGAAGAGGAAGTAGAAGTAACAGACGAGGATGATATGGATGACGATCTGGACCTGGATATTGTAGAAGACGATGATGACGACGAAGATCTTTTATAAATGGCAGGCCGTTCATTCGGACGATAAAAAATGTGGGATAAACGTCCCACATTTTTTATTGGTCGGTTTTGATAGAATCAAACCGCTTTCTAAGCTTACTGTTTTTGGCGCCGTACAAAAAGTAAATAACTAATCCTATAACCAGCCATATCAGAAAACGTTCCCAGTTAGTGGTACCGGATTCACTTAGCAAATAGCTACAGGTCAGGAAGCCAAGGGCAGGGATAAGCGAGTAATTTTTTATAAAGGAGAGGATCGCAGTAACAAGAAACACCAGTCCGAACATGATATACGGTACTCTTGTTCTGATCACTTCCCAGCCGGTATTTCCCTTCGGGTCTGTAAAGCTGAACAACCCTTTTGCGCCGCCAGGGTAAAACCTTAGTGTGCAAACAATTGCAACCACAAAAAGCAACGGAATAATCCACTTCCCATTTACATAGGGGGTTTTGAACTTGCTCGGAGGCCTATTGGGGTTATTCTGTAGTCGTAAGATACCACCACAAACGAGTACGAAGGCGAACAAAGTTCCTACACTGCATAGGTCAACAACTTCTTTCAGGTTCATAAAAAGAGCGGGGATACCAACAACACAACCAGTAAGAATTGTGGAAAAAGAAGGCGTTCTGTATTTGGGGTGGATCCTCGAAAAAACAGGAGGTAATAACCCGTCCCTGCTCATACTCATCCAGATTCTCGGCTGCCCAAGCTGAAACACCAGAAGTACACTGGCCGTGGCGATTACAGCACTGACTGCCACAATCCCGGCCAGCCAGCTAAGCCCGTTAACCTGAAATACAAAAGCAAGGGGATCTCCGACATTCAGTTCCTTATAACTAACCATTCCCGTCAACACCAGGGCAATGACGATATAAAGAATGGTACAAACAATAAGTGAGTTGAACATGCCGCGAGGTAGATCGCGTTGGGGATCTTTACACTCCTCTGCTGTAGTGGAAATGGCATCGAACCCTATATAAGAGAAGAATACCGCAGAAGTTCCACTCAGCACGCCAGCTATTCCGTTTGGCAGGAAAGGTGACCAGTTTTCCGGTCTTACATAGAAGGCCCCGGCGATAATAACAAGTATGATTACCGCTATCTTCAGGACAACCATTGCGTTTGTGGCACGTTTCGACTCTTTAATGCCAACATAAATGACCCAGGTAATGATGATGGTAATGAGAAAAGCAGGAATATCGCAAATGAAACGGAAGTTTCCATAGGCCGGTGCAGCGTTCCACGCTTGTTGTGCTGCGTCGGTTAAGCCTTCCTTTGCCGTCCAGTAGTCCATGGTCAGGTAGGTAGGAATATGAATATTAAAGCCTTCCAGCAAGCTGGTAAAATAGTCACTCCAGGATATTGCTACGGCAATATTTCCAATAGCGTATTCCATCAACAAATCCCATCCAATGATCCACGCCACAATTTCCCCAAAGGCAACATAAGAATAGGTATATGCACTTCCGGACACTGGAACCATACTTGCAAACTCAGCGTAGCAGATGGCAGAAAATGCGCATGCAATGGAGACGAATATAAACAAGAGAATAATTCCCGGTCCGCCATTGAAGCTTGCTGTGCCTATTGTCGAAAAGATCCCGGCCCCGACAACCGCCGCAATTCCCATAAAGGTAAGATCGCGTACGCCGAGTACCTTTTTCATGCTTTCCGGGTGTCCATGTCCATCAGTAAGGCCAGTTGCTGCTTCCTGTTCAATTAGCGATACCGACTTTGTCCGAAAAAGATTTTGCCACATATAAATGGTTCTGGCAGTAAAGTAAATAGTTTGGCAGGAAATATGAAAGAGAGCTATTAAAATAGAAAAGAGGTTGAATGTCTTCAACCTCTCTTATTTATTGTATTAGCCGTTATTCAATTATCTGATCAAGGTAACATTGCCTTGTTTGTAAAAATGCTTGCCCGCCTGGGTTGTTGCGTCTATCATATAGATATACACACCCATCGGCTGTACTGAGCCCTTATACTTGCCATCCCAGCCTTCATTGATGTCTGTTGTCTCAAACACTTTTGTTCCCCAGCGATTGTAAATACGGAAGTATTTCAGCGTAGCATCTCCTCTTCTATTGATCTTTAGGATCTCATTTGGTGCTGAACCTGGTGTGAAC
>DATJDP010000189.1:0-9961 GCA_035497355.1 Flavipsychrobacter sp. | reverse complement strand
TCTTAATCAGCTCTACGAGCAGCGTAGGAATGTTTACGATCAAGCGGATTACACCCTACAAGTCGAAAATTTATCCATTCAGCATTTTGACCCTATCTTGCAGCTATGTACAAAACAGCTCTAAGTTTTGGTGGCGCGTTTGCCGGTTTGGGCGTTATTCTCGGTGCTTTTGGCGCTCATGCGTTAAAGCAGGTACTGACCGCTGATCAAATACAGATATTTGAGACAGGAGTACGATATCAGATGTATCATGCTTTTGCGCTTTTGGTAGCCGGTATTTTATTTTCATCCTTTCCTTTCCCGCAGATAAAGCTCGCTTCGCTTTTTTTTATTATCGGTATCGTTCTTTTTAGCGGTTCTCTCTATGCCATGACCTTACTGAAGGCCAATGGACAGGTAGGGTTAGGAGGTATCGGTATTGTGACACCTATTGGGGGATTGTTTTTTATTCTGGGCTGGCTGATGCTGGTGCTGGCTGTTTTGAAAAAAAGCTAATTACGTAGTCGTGCGGCCATTCCATTACGGTTCCATTGCTGCCCTGCTGGCAATTGTGCTGTTGCTGGCATTGCAGGTTTCGTGGTGGTGGATTTTGCTTGTCGTAGTGGTGTATCTGCACTTGCTCATCCTCGGCGCCATCTATATTCGCTGGAACTTCTATCTCAAATCTCTCTGTAAAGGCAACAACAAGCAATGGATCTGCCTGAGTTTTGATGACGGTCCTGCTACCCAGACAGCTGCCATTCTCGATATTTTAAAACTACACAACGTTCCCGCTGCTTTCTTTACTATTGGTAAAAATGCCGTATCTCATCCGGAGCTCGTTAAGCGGTGGGATGAGGAAGGCCACATCATAGGCAACCATAGCTACTCCCACGGCTTTAATTTCGACTGGCAGTCTTCAAAGAAGATGTGTGAAGAGATTGAGGAGACTAATGGGGTGATTCGAGATATTACCGGTAAAAAGCCCTTGTTGTTTCGTCCCCCTTATGGTGTCACCAATCCTAACCTTTCCCGGGCAGTAAGGCAGACAAAGATGCATTCTATTGCCTGGAGTGTTCGCTCTTTCGATACCTCAGCAAAAGACCCTCAGCAACTTCTGGCTCGCATTTTGAATCAGCTACAGGGCGGGGATATCATCTTAATGCATGATAGCATGCCGATAACAAAGGAAATTTTAACGGAATTAATCATACGTACACGTGAAAACGGATTTACCTTTGTGCCCCTCGATCAAATGCTTGATATTAATGCCTATGCGTAGCTTTTCTCTATTTGTTGTTTCTGTTTTGCTAAGCTGTACCGCTTTAGGCCAGTCGAAGGGTTTCCAGCCGGTAAAGAATGTACAGGAGTTTCAGGCTACACTGTCAAAGTCTAACGCTTCGGTAAATACTATTAGCAGTGATTTCTCTCAAACAAAGAACCTTACGCTCCTTGCCGACAAGATCAAATCAAAGGGAAAATTCTTCTTCAAAAAGGAAGACAAGGTCCGTATTGAATACACTTCTCCTTATACTTACCTGCTGGTGATGAACGCCGGCCAGATAGCTGTGAAGGACGAGCAAAAAACGAGCAAAATAAACACAAAGAACAGCAAAACCATGCAATCGGTGAACAGGATCATGATAGACTGTATGCGCGGGACGGTGTTGAACAATCCGGATTTCAAAGCTTCGGTTTTTGAGAACGGAAACAATTACCTGCTTTCCCTTGCGCCGGTCAATGAAAGCATGAAGAAAATGTTCAAATCCATAGATGTGTACCTGAGCAAGAAGAACTTTGATGTGGACCGGTTGGTGATGATGGAGCAGGGCGGCGACTTTACCGATATGGATTTTTCACACACACAGCATAATATTGCGCTCAATGACGCATTATTTAAGGTTAAGTAGCGTTTTCCTGTTCCTTTTTTTCTTTGCCTGTGCTGCTCCTTATAAAGACCTGCAGCAACAATCTGCGCCCACTTCCTCTGTATTAAAGTTTAAGCCGGTTTTCGATAAGGTACTCTACCGGTGCGTGGTAGATGGGAGGGTAGTGTTCAAGCGCTTTCATCTTAGCGGGCTGCTTTTCTTTAAGACTATGGAAGATGGCAGTACGCGCGCGGTCTTTCAAAATGAAATGGGCTTGACTTTCTTCGATTTTGAATGGAATGCCGATGATTCCTTCCAGGTAAACAAGATCATACCCCAGTTAGACAAGGTGGCAGTCATAAAAATCCTGGAGAAGGACATGAACCTGCTGCTAATGAAAAAACTGGACAGGCAAACCGAAACAGTCTTTACCTCTGGCAAGGAAAAATACCATCGCTTCGACCTCCAAAAGGGTGTTGCCTACTACATTGTAAATGAAGGAAAGCTTGTACGTATAGAAAACGCGGGAAAGTCAAAGGTGATTACGATAACTTTAGGGAACAAGGGAGCGGAAAAGGCGATGCCTGCCTCCGTTTTCTTCAATCATCATAAAGCCAATTTTACGATAGACCTTAAAAAAATTGAATCCGATGCTGATGAGTGATTTCTATACCGTACATGAATTGCAGTCAAGCAATGACAGACTTAGTTGCCTTATTGTATTTAATCAAACTCACAGGATCTTTGAAGGTCATTTCCCTCAGCAACCCGTGGTGCCCGGCGTCTGCACTATTCAGATCGTTAAGGAACTTCTGGAACAGCAATTGGACAGAAAGTTGATTCTTCGTTCCGCTTCCCAGGTAAAGTTTCTGCAACTGATCACTCCTGATATCGTTCCTGAGGTCTCTATCAGCTGGAAGCAAACAGGTGAAACCTATTCTGTGAATGCCGTACTTAAAAAAGATAAAGACCTTTTCAAGTTTTCCGGCATGTTCGATGCCTGCCTATCTGTTGAAGAGGATCTTTGCGTAGAAAGACGGCTTTCTTAGTTTTTCTCTCAGACTGGTATCGGTAAACGGTGCTGACATTATTTATAAGCATGATAAATCCGTACTATTATCTGTATTACCGCCTCTACAAGTTTGCGAAAAAAGTAGGAACAGGTGATGCTAGCTGGACGGCTATTCTGTTAATTACGGTCCTAATAGCTCTGAATGTTTTTTCCTTGCTATTCGCCTTTATTGATAAGCATTGGATATTTATCCTACCAGCTAAGCTTGTAGGCGTTTTAATTGCAGTAACATTAGGGTTCATCAACTATTTTATCTTTTCACCAAGAAAGAAAACTCAGGCGATAATTTCAAGGTTCGAAGGTGAGAGTAAACAAGCTTCAATTATCGGTTCAATTGCAGTGCTGATATATATAGCCCTCTCATGGCGGTTTGCTCATTAATGGGAAGATCCTTAAGAGGGGAAACTTATTCGGTTAGTTTTCCGGCATGTTCGATGCCTGCCTATCTGTTGAAGAGGATCTTTGCGTAGAAAGACGGCTTTCTTAGTTTTTCTCTCAGGTCTATATCAGTAAACATGCAGCTGATCGTGTCTTTTAGCGAAGGGCTTCTATACGCTTTGTTTACAATAACATTGAATAGCCAGGGATACCGACATAGCCTTTGCAAAAAGGCGCTGATACGCAACTCGTCTCCAAGTCTGTTATAAAGTACGTCGTCGTACGCCTCCTTAAGGAAGGCCGCATCAAAACGTTTTGCCTCCATTGCCTTCTCTATTGCCCCGGCTGCCAGCATACCACTATACAGCGCATTGCCAATCCCTTCTCCGCTAAATGGATCAATAAGGCTTGCCGCATCTCCCGTCAGTAGGAACCGATCTCCCGATACCGGTAGCTTTTCCATACCCATTGGCAATCCCCATCCCTGAATCTTGCCCTTAAGTGTCGCATTTTTAAAGCGGCTGCTGATGGTTGGGTTTTCCTGAATTGCCTTTAGCATCTGCTCCCGCAGATTGATCTTTTTATCTCTTATCCTTTCTGATAGTACGCCCACGCCCACATTTGCCATGCCATTCGGCAAAGGGAAGATCCAGAAATATCCCGGCAAAACCTCCGGCAGGAAGTGAAGCTCAATATACTGGTCCGGGTCAATGGTCACGCCCTCATAGTAAGCGCGCAATCCTACTGTATACGCTTTTGGCGACGCATTACTTACGAGCAGCTTCCGTCGCACTATGCCTTTATCTCCGTCCGCTCCCACGATCAGATCCGCTAATACCTCAAACGGTTCACCGTCTTTTGTGAACAGTACACGAATGCCGTCCTCGTTTCTTTCAATAGCGGTTATCGTTGCGTTCTGAAATACAGAAGCATAGTTGTTGTCTATCTTTTGAAAAAGGAAATTGTCGAAGACCAGTCGGGGAGAGGTAAATCCTGCTCCTTTTTCTCCCGGCCTAAGATCATTGTTGTAGGGAATGCGTAGCGGTTTGCCATTGGGAGCAACGAAAATGATCCCTCTGCTGGGCGTGTATTTTTCCGGCTGCTGAAATACCTCCAGGAGCCATTCAGGATTAGCTTTCCTTAATACGAAGGCCGATTTGCCGCTGATGGCATCCCCGCAAACCTTATCTCTGGGGAAGGTTTCCTTCTCAAGAATAACATGCGGAATGCCTGCCTTGGAAAGATATATGGACGTACCCGCACCCGCAGGACCTGCACCTACGATTACTACGGGGGTATGAATGGCGTTCAATTGCATTGGTAGCTAAAGATAGTATTAGTTGGGCTGTGGCGGTAGTTAGGTAAATATACCATCACGGTTTTTATACATTGCTACCAATACGCAGATACAAAAGCTAATAACATATATGAAAAACAAGGCTAACAAAGGATTTATTTTAAGTAGCATGTTGCGGTCTCTTTTCTTTTGAAGTGTGCTAAAAATCCTTTCTCCGCGACCATTGGTAGCATAATAAGTATATAACAGAATAATGACTGCTGCACCCCAAAAGAATCTAATCTTATTGATAAAAGAAATCGCCCTGCTGAAATGAATTTGACCTTTGGAAAGCACTTCAGCAATCATCAATGCAGTAGCCAAGTGAAAAATAAAACAAACGGCCAAACCCATTGTGGAAAAGAGAACCGGGGTGTCTTTCCAATTTTTAAGTTTCTTAGCCAGCTCATAACCTTTAAAAAAAATATAGTTATACATATTCCGGTAATTATGGTAATGGCTTCCGGTCAGGAGACCGGATTTTTATTGGTGTGATTGAAGTCAAGCTCCGCTAAGACTTCAACCAGTTAGGGAAGGTTTCCTTCTCAAGAATAACATGCGGAATGCCTGCCTTGGAAAGATATATGGACGTACCCGCACCCGCAGGACCTGCACCTATTATTACTACAGGCGTACGAATGGTAGTAGGCTTCATAGTAGCTAAAGATAGTGTATTAGTTTGGCACTGGCGGTGGCTATGGCACGGTATAGATGGAGAGCGCTCTTATGTCGAGCCGGCGGACAATTGATGGGGCCTGCCTCCGGGTTTCACTTCCGCTCTGTGTTGTTAAACACTGGCTCTATGTAGTTTCACTTCCGCTCTGTGTTGTTAAACACTGGCTCTATGTAGTTTGCCTTCCGCTCTATGTAGTTGAACATTGACGCTATGTCGTTTGCCTTTCTGTCTATGTAGTTGAACATTGAGCCCATGTCGTTTGCCTTTGTCTCTATGTAGTTGAACATTGGGTCTATGTCGTTTGCCTTTGTCTCTATGTAGTTGAACATTGAGCCTATGTCGTTAGCCTTTCTCTCAATGTAGTTGAACATTGACGCTATGTCGTTTGCCTTTCTGTCTATGTAGTTGAACGTTGAGCCTATGTCGTTTGCCTTTCGCTCTATGTAGTTAAACATAGGCTCAATGTCGTTTGCCTTTCTCTTAAAGGCATAGGCGATTTTAATAAAATGCAAAAGGAACGTATTGAACATTGTAGGATACTATTGCATTTTCTATTGCTTTTTTGCTTTCGGATGCAAATATGTGGGTGTCGCACACAGGCTATCGAAAAAAAATAGCTAACAAACATTTAATATGGTAAAACCCTTCTCTAAAGGGTATTCAGAGCTAATAAGCTGGGGATTGCCTTACGCTACCTCCATGTAACTACCGGCGATCTACTGCAAAACAGGTCCATTAGAAGGTTTAGATTTATGGCAAGCGGAATAAAAGGTCTTTGATTATTTGTTTTTATTGCGAATATTTACGTGTTAGCCGCAATGAATAAAAGAAATCTCATGGCTGAAGAGCATAAAAGCTGGAAGCTTAATCTTCGATACGGAAAAATAAAGACGCCGTTCACTCACTACACACTTTTAGCAGCTGGTGTGGTTCATGATTTGGAAGAGGGGTTCGAATGTCGTCCTGGAAAAGCCTTTATGGGTATGAAAGTTTGGGCAAACACAAAGGAGGAAGCATTTGATATGATCAGAGCAATTGGAGAGTGTATAGGCTTTGAAGTGACGGGGAAAATTGAGCTTTATGCCACTGATCCAATTGAGCCTCCAGACGAAAAACCTCACGGCTACGACATTAATTTTTCACCATACGATGAATAAGGCTTGTGCGACCAACATAAGCTTGCTGCAATAGCGGCTGACCAGCTGTTCCGGATGTTTCCAGCGCCTAAAAAAGGTGATTAGCATTAGAACAAGAACTGTTTTACAGTTTTCGCAGGGCATGCGGAATTAGAGATAAAACCCCTTCTCTGAAGGTATTCGGCGTAAATAAGCCTGCGATTGTCTTATGCAGCAAAAAATGTGAAGCTGTTTTGGTCACCAAGGGTATTAAAATATACATTTGGCTACATAGCAACATCCGGTCAGGAGACCGGCTTTTTATTGATGTGATTGAAGTCAAGCTGTGCTAAGACTTCAACCAATGGGCAATCCCGACCACATCAACAAACCGTTCTCATGTCTGGACGTTTTGTACTAATGATAAACAAAGGAAACCTGTCAGGTTCTGCCGCGCTTAGGCACAAGTAACTTCAGAGGCTCGCACGAAAAAACAACCTCCAACCTTTCCAATAATCTCCAACCCTCGCAACTCTTCCAACTTTTCCAACAATTTGGAATAAAAAGGTTGTTTTTTCACTTTGGATATTATATTTGTCGTCAAATGTTTATCTCAATGAAAAAGCACATTTTACCAGGACTACTCATCGGCGCCGGTATGTTGTTTGCGGGAACGCAGGCACAGGCGCAAATTCACAACGACCGTGGCACGTTTAGTATGCCTACAAAAGGAGATCTGCTGGTGGAGACTCAGGCTACTGTAGCTTCCGGCGGCGTTTTCTTTAGCCTTAACGACAACTTCCTTCAAAACCTCAACAACGGTTTGACACTGAACGTGGGTGCTTCCAATCAGAACTATTTCCCAATGCTGAAGGTGCGGAAATTCTCTGGCAATGGTTTTGCACACCGCTTCATGCTCAATGTTTCTTACGGATCTAACAATCTGAAAGACAGCGTTGATACATACAAGCAAAATAGCTTTGGTGTTGCTTTAGGTTATGGTATCGAAAAGGTATTTACACCTGCAGAGCGTCTGAACACTTATATTGGCGCAGACCTGATGCTTGGCTATACAAGAAATGGTGAAAAAGCATACCGTGTAGATAACAGCCAGAGCGCATTCGGGATTGGCGTACGGGCTTTCACTGGTATGGATTACTACGTTCTTCCAAAGGTTTACCTTGGTATTGAGTTAGGGTATGGCCTTGCCTATAGCAGATATGGTGAAATAAACCACTACTATGGTCATGACAACATAACAAACGGACAGTTTTCCTTTACTCCTTATGTAACGCCTCAGTTCCGTCTTGGTTATGTACTTAACGACCATCACGGAAAGCGCGGACATCATGAGCCAAGCTACAGATCACGTTATGACGACAGCGACGAGGATTAATCTTCTTGTTATTGTAATATTTAAAAGGCTAATCGTTTCGGTTAGCCTTTTTTATTGCCATTCCCAAAAAAAAGCCCGGGTCGAAACCCGGGGACTGTTTGTTTGTTTTGTTTTCAGGCAATGCGAGTCCTATTCAACTTCATCAAAGAAGTGGATTCCATGGTGGTGTAATTCAGTCATCACAGGCCTGTAGATGGAAGGCATATTAGGGATATGTACACCCTTCACCTGCGGTAGTTTTTTATTCATGGCAATTCTTGTAAGGATGCCCATAGGCAATCCAACTGTTTTTGCCATTGCCGAGTATTCGCGGTTTTCACCTTTAAGAACCATTGAGCTGGTGAGCTTTATCTTCTTATCGCGGTGAAGATATTCCACTTCATGCTGCATCACTACCATGTCTTTATCTTCAGGTTTCATTTCCCACTTATTTAGCAGCAGGTTTAGCAGCACTTCTGCAGATGTTGCAAATTGTTCAGGGATCCGGTTTTCGCTGAAGATACCCATCCAGTCAAGCAGATCAACGATCTTGTCATCGGTTTTCACGGTAAGCAGATTGGCAACATGTTCTTTTAGGGAAACGTTATTGATGTAACCCGTTTTTGACCTGGTCCAGTCGTGATAAGTTTTTGCCTCGCTTACATTGTCCTGCTCATTGGTCAAACCAAGTTTAATCAGTGCATTCCAGCCTTTGCAGAACTCAGGGTAGCGGAGGGTAGCGCGCAGGAAGGTTTTCACTTCCGGCACGTCATAAAGATCCAGATAACGAAGTGAATCGCGATTCGGATAATAGGCCAGTGAAGAGAGACCCTCCACTTTTATTTTCTTGTTATTATCGAATATCTCTTCATATGCGACATCTACCTCTTTCCCATTCTGTAAGAAGCGCGCCCCCCCTAATCCAGCAGTAATGATATTTTTCGGATTCCAGCTAAACTTATAGCGCCATGGGTTGTCATCACATTCAGGAGCTATCAGTCCACCACAATAAGATTTGAAAGAAGTGATAACGGCAGCAACTCTCTGTGTACTATGGATGATCTGGCTGGCTGTCATATGATCAATGCCCGGGTCAAGCCCCATTTCGCACATAAACATCAGATCAGCAGCCTTTACGGCTACGTCCATCTCCTTCATTTCGGGAGAAACATAAGAAGATGTGATCAGGTTTTTCTTAAAAGTAAGACAGTCTTTTGCCAGATGGATATGCAGATGTGGCGGCATCAGCGATACGACCATGTCCGCCTGTTGTACGAGTCTCTGTCGGTCAGCGCTACTTGTGATGTCCATCACTGCGCTTGTTGCATAAGGGCTTCCCTTAGTTTTTTCTGCAATAGCATCGGCGCTTCCATCCGCCACGATAACTCTCCATCTGTTTCGCGGCGCATGAGACAATAAATAATGGATAAGATAAGTACTTGACTTACCTGCTCCAGCAACCAATATTGTTTGCATACTTTTGATAGTAGAAAAAAGTAAAAATGAGCCGCAAAGTAATGGCAAAACATGTTTCATTACAAAAAAACGTGCTATTTATATTTTTCGCATAACTGGTAATTATATTCATAATGGCAATCTGGAAACAAGGGGAAATTGGTATAGAGAGGTTGAATGCACAGAGCAAGAACACAATGGCAGCCGTTTTAGATATACAGTTCACAGCAGTTGGCGACGATTATCTTCAGGCTACAATGCCGGTGAATAATAACACGCACCAGCCTTATGGACTATTGCACGGCGGTGCGTCTGCAGCGCTTGCAGAAACGCTCGGCAGTGTCGCATCCTGGCTTTGTGTTGATCCTCAAAAACATATATGCGTGGGCATTGAGATCAACTGCAATCATGTAAGAGGCAAAAAGGACGGGATTGTTACTGGCACCGCAAAGCCATTGCATATAGGGGCTACCACACATGTATGGGATATAAAGATCACAGATGAAAGGGACAAGTTGGTTTGTGTCAGCAGATTGACGGTGGCGGTACTGAAAAGAGAAGGAGGAGGTAGCGGAAGAGTATAATAACTCACCTAACGTAGGTTTACCATATCCCCCCGAATCTTATTCCAATGGTTAGGTAGAATGGGTCCACATTATTGCTGTGAGTGGCTCTTGCGTTTGCGACAATGCCCCCTGTTTTAGCAA
>DATJDP010000188.1:0-12210 GCA_035497355.1 Flavipsychrobacter sp. | reverse complement strand
CCTCTATGAGCAGACGGCAGCACCATCTTTCTCAAAACGCTGAGGCAGCACCTGTCGAACATGTAGAACAAAAGGCAGTGAAATCGAGCCTGGGAACGGCAGAAAATCCCGTTGCTTTAGACGAAGTAGTTTATTCAGTGCCACGTCCTTAAAATGGCCAGAGGCCGCGCGGTTAAGATATCAGTACTCCTTTTGCAAAGTATAGCTGTAAACTGTCGTTTTTTCCGGGGTATGGCTTACGAGAAGATCGCCGTATTTAGAAGTTAAGAAATTGCAGGCATAGCTGGCCTCATCCGGAATCAGCGCGTCCATTCCGCTATTGTAGCAATGGAGGAAAACCTGGGCAAGTGCAGCCTCTGCATCGGATTTAAAATTCTTGTCCTGCATCTTCTGCTTCTTATCGATAGAGACCAGTTCTGCGTACTTAGAAGGATTGAAACGAACCATACACTGATTAAACTCACCTCCAAGACCCTTCCCTGGAACCTTGAATGTTCCGTCTCCCACCAGGAAAACACCTGTTACTCCCGATGTGCTTCTTATCTCATATATCTTACAGCCTTCACAACGCAGGTTTATATCATCAGAATTTATTGTAACCGAACTTGCTCCGAACAATGCAGCATTTTTCCAGTCAACAGGCTCACTTTTTAGCTGAGCGTTTGCAGCTATAGAAACGGCCATAAACAGCAGGGAGGAAAGAATAGATCGCATAGCAAAAGCTTTGAATTAAAGATAGAGATGTTTTCGCGATATTTTCCAGTGTCTTGCCGCAATTAACCCCATCGATCATTTCCTTTTGCTATAATCTACAATGCCAGAAAGAATGGTTCTGCAAAGAGATTCTAACTTTTCATTATCAGCGAGGAAGTGAAGATTATTCTCATCGTCCAGATTTCCACATGCTATAAGTAAAGAAGGGTGAACGCTTTGATTGAGCACATAAACCTGGCTCTTATCTACTACAACAGTGTTTACTCCTAACGCCTTCATCCTTGACGCGACGGCCGATGCAAGAACCATGCTTTGCTCAAAGTTATCTGTCCTTTTGCATACGCCAAGTTCGTATTCGTTCGCATCAGTGGCATCTGCCGTGCTTTTGTTGAGGTGTACGGAAATGAATATGTCCGCCTCTGTTCTGTTGCCTTTGTCCACACGCTCCTGTAGGGTAGGATATGCATCGTCCACCCGAGTAGGAACGATAACAACATTGTATTCCGGGGCCAGCTCTGACAGCTTATTAGTCACTTTGAGAGTAAAATCCTTTTCCTGAACGCCTTCCGCATTTTTTGCACCTGCATCCTTTCCTCCGTGTCCTGCATCAAGTACTACCGTAATTTTCTTCTCAGATCTGTTGTTGTTAGTATTCTCTTTCCCATTTAATTTAAAGGAAAAGATAAGCGCCATTAGTACAAGCAGCGGCGCAATAAGCAAACGGCGTAGTTGTGGATACGTAGTCGCGTGTTTTTTTGTGAGCATCATAAGCCTCCTTTTTATGGGTGAGTGAAAAAATAAACTTGTTGCGGAGCCGAAAGCTATTCCGCCATGTGTGTAAAGGAGCGTTTGCGCAAATGCTTCGACATTTCCATCAGCAACTGCCTCCTCATCAGCAAGGAATTCATGTTGCAGGCTCAGCTCATGTTTCATTATCCAGAAGAACGGGTTTAGCCAGCAAAGCGAACAGAGAACGTGTAATAGCAGCTTATCAAGAGTATGATATTGTCTTATATGTACCAACTCATGAAGCAGCATTATCCTTTCAGCTTCACTACTGATATCCATATCCTTCCTCCAAAAGAGAAGATTAAGAAAAGAGAAAGGTGCTGCCGGGTGTGTTGTCTTAACCAAACAGTATCCATCCAGGTGTCGCGTTTCACTATTGCGCTTCAGCATATATAGCCTAAGTATTCCAGCGACAAGATGGAGCAATAGTAGACCGACAACGACAAGGTAGATCACCACAGCCCACCGGCTCCCAGGCGAAGACGGACCCCCGGTATCTATAAACGCCTTTTCATAATGGTGGCTTTCCGCTAGCGGAAGGATTGGAAAGCTGCTAGCGGCACTTTGACCAGGAGAAAAGTTAAACGTAACAAAGGGTAACAACAGGGTAATAGCCGCAGAGCCGAGCAGATAGAAGCGGTTAAAACCAGCCATCTTTTTGTTTTTTAATACTAGCAGGTAGTATCCTAAAAGGACAGAGGAAGCGATTATTGTCTTTAGAAGGAAAATGAATATTGCCGGCATCGCTTTTATTTTTTCTTAAGCTCCTTTAATAGTAACTCTAAATCTTCTACAGACAACTTCTTCTTATCCAAAAGAAATGAAACCACATTGCTGAACGATCCCTCAAAATATTCCTTAGCTACATTTGTGAGCGTACGCTTGGAGTAGGCATCCTTAGTAATAGCAGGATAGTATTTAAATATCCTTCCCAACGATTCAATCCGTACAAAGTCCTTTTCCACAAGAATCTTCAAAATAGTGGCAACGGTATTCTTATGTGGTTGTGGTTTAGGCATAGCATCCACAATTTCCATAAGGCCCCCTCCTCCTGTATTCCAAAGAACTTTCATTACCTGTTCCTCAGCTTTTGTAAGCGATTTCATTGATAAACTAAATGTTTAGTTCAAATGTAAAACTAAAAACTTAGTTTCAAAATACTTTTTTGAGAAGGGGCTTTCGGCACGTACAAAAACCTACCGCCTCGGCTATGTATGAAATTACACAGAGGATTGGCCGCCTTAAACCGGAGACTGTGCGCAGATCAGCAAAAGCTTTATTTCGTTTCCTCAACCAGCCTTTTCAACGATTGCAATACAGTGTTTTCTTCGCCCTGAGGTGGTTCCTGACGTGCATTGGGCCTGTTATCTTCCTGAATGATCTGCAGTTTGGTCTGTCCGTTGCCCTCAGATGACAACACATAGGACATGATGAAATAGTTTTCCGGCTTGTCCTCCAGGCCTGGGCGCGGCGCAAAAAGGCTATATCTCAATAATTCCATCTCCCGAACCTCCAAGACCTTTCCCCATTGTTCAAAGACGGTCCCCTCCCATTCTGTGCGGAAGCGGATATCACCACCTTCCTTCCAATCCGTAACCAACTCGCTACCATATTGCCAGAGCTTTACCAGTTCGGGGTTTGTCAAGGCGTCCCATACTTTTCCTTTTGTTGCATTAAGGGTAATCGTAGAAATGTTGGCAGGCATATTCTGTAACGTTTGTGGTCGTTAAATTAGCGATTTACAACAGAGTTTCTATTGAATTACGTTCGTTGTGTTCTGCATACCAGATCACTTTGCACCCCTACTTTGCCGCATTCAGCATGCAGGAAATGTGAGGATTTGTTGCAGCTTTGCCGCCAGATAATTTTTTTTAAACTGTATCCTTGCAAGCATTAGCTTTGCAAACTTTTTTTAAAGACCTTCTATGCGCACAAACAAGAAGTCCGCCATCGGATTTATATTCGTTACGCTCCTTATAGACGTCATGGGCTGGGGTCTGATCATCCCGGTGATGGCAGATCTGATTGCAATGCTGAAGAAAATACCGGTCAATGAAGCGAGCACCTATGGCGCTCTGTTGCTGTCGGTTTTTGCTATCATGCAGTTTCTCTTTGCGCCGGTGATGGGCAATCTGAGCGATAAATATGGCCGACGACCTATTTTGCTACTGGCCCTGCTTGGCTTTGGCATTGACTATATCATTCTTGCCATAGCTCCATCTTACGGCTGGCTGTTCGTAGGACGGATCATTGCGGGCATGACCGGTGCCAGCTTCACAACAGCATCAGCTTACATTGCTGACGTCAGCACCAATGAAACCCGCGCCAAGAACTTTGGACTGATAGGGGCTGCTTTCGGACTGGGATTTGTACTCGGTCCGGCATTGGGAGCGGTACTGGCTACCTGGGGCATCCGTGCTCCCTTCTGGGCTGCGGCAGCGCTTTGTCTGCTCAATTGCCTGTACGGTTATTTCATACTTCCAGAATCATTAGACAAAGAACACCGCCGGCCTTTTGACTGGAAAAGAGCGAATCCTTTTGGTTCATTTAAATTCCTGACCAAGCACCCTGAAATAGGCGAACTGGCACTCTGCTTCTTCCTCATCTACCTTGGGGCACAGGCAGTGCAGGGCAACTGGAACTTCTTTACCATCTACCGTTTCAATTGGTCGGAAAGAATGGTGGGGATCTCCCTTGCTGTTGTTGGCGTACTTGTAGGTGCGGTGCAGGGTGGCCTTACCCGTGTTGTGAATCCGAAGATCGGCGATGAAAAAAGCATTTATGTGGGTCTTGCGCTGTATGCTTTAGGCCTAACGCTTTTTGCCTTTGCTTCAGAAAGCTGGATGATGTTCGCCTTTCTGGTCCCCTATTGCCTGGGAGGCATCTGCGGCCCTTCGTTGCAATCCGTGATCGCAGGGCATGTGCCTTCCAATCAGCAGGGAGAACTGCAAGGTTCGCTTACCAGCTTGATGAGCGTTACCACTATCATTGGTCCACTCATCATGAACAACACTTTTGCGTATTTCACTTCAGATAAAGCACCCTTTCATTTCCCTGGCATCCACTTTCTCATCGGTGCAGTATGTATGCTCGTGAGCCTTTACGTCGTTTATCGCGTGCTGACACGTGAAAAGAAAGAAAAACCAGAGCTGGTAAGCGTGATAGAAGGGGCGCATCGGAAGGAGTAAAATTGAGATGAAGCCTGCTTTTATTTTTTGTCGCGGCGGCTGCAACTGGATAGCAGATTTAGTTACATAACTGTATCTTTACGAAAACGACAAAGTATGCGACTTTTTTTATGCTACCTTTTGTTAGCCTTTGTTTCGTGTACGAAAGAAAACGACCCAGAGTCGAAGCCCAAAACTTCGGAAGAACAGATAAGCGAACTTATCGATAAAATCATAGGAGCGCATACAAACGGAGTAAAATATTGCCATTACGAGTATTTAAATAATTCCTTCGATGATACGAGTTATAACTATCCGATAACCATCGTGAGGTATAATGATACGATGTTTAGTATCGACGGCTATCCGTGGCGTTTTTTTGGGAACTTGGAAAAGAAAGATTATAACTTCATGCCGGTAAGCCCTTCGATACATGTCGATTACGTACACATAAATGCTACCGCTACCATTCTAAGATATGACTTTGGTAAATCAGCCTTAGGCCAGCCTTGGTCGTGTTATGTAATTATGAATCTAGAGTAAGCGCAAAAAACCTTCAGTGGAGGTGCTCTTGCTTCAAAGACATAACTTGAATAATGCACCTCAAATGGAATCTATTTTTAGATTTACTATAATCCACAGTCCATAATGTACCGTTAGTTTCTTCTCCCTCGTTATATCATTGATACCGTTTGGCTGTCCGGCAGAGCCGAGCGCCCGGACGCGGAACCAGTATTCTTACCGCTCTCAAGGCCGCCTATTTCGGCATTTGCACCACTGCAGCGATGTATTCACAAGTAATTTCTTTTGGCTGCGGACAATCGTTGCCGATTTTCCGCCATTATACGTGTTTATCTGTGCTGCTTCCAAATCGTCAATCTGTGACCATGAGTTGTTCGGGATTCAATCTTGCAATCTTAAGTGCAACTTTGTCATTTGGTTAGTGTGTTTTTGAAAAATTGATAAGACAATTAGCGTGATTAATTATTGTGAAACATGACTGGAATCTGAACCGAGTACTGCTCTTTGACAATTTTATTGCCTGCCTGTGCCAAAAGACCGACTAAAAACAATAAGGACGTACTGTTTAGATGACTTTTCCTGACGTACAAATACATTGAGTCAATGTCTTTATGCATGGAAGCTTTGTCTTTATGCATGGAGGTAGCGTCTTTATGCATTGAAGCTTTGTATTTATGCATTGAAGCTTTGTATTTATGCATAGAGGTTTAACCGGCTCTCCCTCCAGCCTGGTCCGCTTAAACCCAGACGGCAGCGTCGATAATAGTTTTGGCAATAATGGATTGAAATTCCTGCCCGCGCCAATGAACGATGTCGCCATTCAGCCAGATGGTAAAATTGTATTAGCAGGCGGTACAAGTAATTTCGTAATTGTAAGACTAGATAGCAACGGCGCGCCAGATAGCAGTTTTGCCAATAGCGGCGTTGAGACCGTATATCCATACTATGTCGGCTGTGGCACGCAGGCCCATCAGGCAACGTCCGTTGTGCTTCAGCCTGACGGCAGAATAATAGCGGCAGGCTATCATTGGTGTTGTGCAATGAACGATTGCAGGGATTTCGTTTTGATGCGCTTCAATGAAAACGGCAACCTCGATAGCAGCTTCGGTCAGGGTGGTCAGGAAAAAACTTTGATGGGTTTCTCATCCGAAAGCCATGCATCTGCCATTACTCCCGATTTGAAGCTCGTGCTCGCCGGGTTTGCTTACGATTTCGACTACGGAGGCCTGGCGCGGTATCATTTAGGAACAATGTTAGACGTAAAGAACCCTCCACTTGCCAGCGGTGACGTTATCATTGCTCCTAATCCTACTAAAGACCGGATAACTATTAAAGCGTCTGCAATTGAGAATGGCACCTGGTATATAGAGATCCTAGACCAAACAGGCAGGTCCCTGCTCCGCGAATCGGTGACCGTAAATAACCACCTCCTTCAAAAAGAAATCTCCTTACACCGCTTTGAAGACGGAATCTATTTCTTAAAGATGACGGGAGCTACGCGGACAATTACATACAAAGTAGTTAAGAGTGAATAAAGGGGTAGTAAGATCAACTCATAGGAAATAAAGGAAATCTATCAAATCTCCAGTACGTAATATACCATATCCTCGATACCGCCGTCAGGCCAGTTGCGGGACTCTGTATAAGAAAACTGAAATCCGAAATGCTGATTGGCAGCTTTGGAGACCACATTAGAAGCCCGGTGGCCCACCAATAGTTGTTTCAGCCCATGCTCCTTCGCCCAGTTTATCCGTGCCTGATATAGCATCCGCGACAGACCACTGCCCCTATGCTGCTCCCGAATGTAGGATTGTGTGAGGTAGCCTTTACCATCTTCTATCACAATACCGGTGATACCGACGAGCTCATTACCACTGTAAAGTCCAAAACAGCACCTGTCAGGGTTTGTCAACCGTTCCAGCCATTGCTCCTCTGGCATGGACGCTTCCTTTGCATGGCTGTTTCCAAAAAATCCGGGGTGGGTTTGTAACGCTTCCAGTCGCATCTTTCGGTAAAGGGAAAGATCGGATGCTGTTAGCGGTCTGATATAGTAATTATCTGTATTGCTCATGATGTCTTGCGTAGCTTTACTTTGATCTATACAATTAAGATTGACAGAAAAAGATATCCTGAACGCAGCTGACCTTATAAATCCTGGTAACGGAACGGCTTCTGCCACGTTGAACTAGCCAAATTGCCAGCCAGACTGACCTTTTTACCTACTCAGTTGAAGTTCTGCCTCTATATCAATGTCGCTTTTCCCCAACTAATAGGCATTTCTTTCAGCTTAATAGTCCTTTTTCTCAATATCAAATTAGATTTTCTCCCGCAATAATTTGTTTGTTTTCGTCTACTATTGAATTGTTTCCATTAAATATTCGATGGAGGTTGTACAATATTCAACAGACTATTTTGAAATGTGAGAGGAGGTTTTTCAATATTGAAAGAAGGCTTTTCAATATTGGAAGAAAGAATTTAAAACTAAGTCAGCTCCTTTTTAATATGGAAGAGAGATAGTTACTATGTGGTTGAAAGAATTCAATATTAAGCTAAGAAAAAGTAACATTAGGGCGAAAGAATGTAAACCAACATTGACCGTATTAAATAAATATCGACTTTCTAAACGGGACATTTTACGCTTTTTAATGAAGGTTTGCTCCCTTTTCAAACGTCCTTCGGAATATCGCGAATAAACACAAGCAAATATTTACCAAATAAATCAACCAACACAAGTCGTAGGGGCAGACCTGCGTGTCTGCCCTCGTATAACAAGTGTTTGGCAAACGCATGGGCCTGGGCGAACACATAGGTTCGCCCCTACGTGTTACGAAGGAACCGGACACTCCAAGTGAGCATACAATAGTTTGGCTTTCTCAGGAATGATTTCGAATACTTTTACAATTAAATATCATGTGCTGGGTAATTGGTTCGTGAGAGTACGAACCAAGGGGAGAATATTGAAATGATCACATACAATTAGAATGAGTTTTCCTAACTTAGCCTTTTATGGACAAAGGCATGGTAATTGCCTAAAGAATAGTAAATTAGAGGTGATGTCAGTACGTTCAATATATACACGACAGCTAGGTACCGCGGTAGCGAAAAACGCAAAAAGCAAGGGTTTGATAAAGTACCATATTATTCCCTCTAGTCCCTCTAAATGGAGCGTTGTGCCGGAGGGGAGCGTTCGAGCAGTTCGTACCTTTAATTCCAAAGACCAGGCCATCTCATTCACAAAAAAATTGGCGGCATTAAAGCACGCAAAAGAAATAATTGTGCATGGGGCAGACGGTGGTATTTTAAGTGAATTTCAGGTTTCATAAGATCAAGCCAAGAATGCCTTTTGAAACAAACGTCTTTATCAACTGTCCGTTTGATGATGACTACACGATTCTAATCCGGCCGTTACTTTTTACAGTGGTCTATCTTGATTTTGAACCTAAAATCTCACAAACTATTTCGTCATCTAATATTCGTATCAATCAAATAAAGGGCTTTATACGTGAATCCAGGTTTAGTATCCACGACCTCTCACGATCCCGGCCGCTTAAAAAAAATGAGTTGCCAAGATTCAATATGCCTTACGAATTGGGGTTAGATATTGGTTGCGCTGAATTTGGCAGTAAAAAATTCAGGCAGAAGAAAACACTAATTCTCGAAACTGAAAAATACCATTATCAAAAAGTCATTTCTGATATTTCAGGGCAAGATATAGAAAGCCATAGTGACGATCCCGCTACGCTGATACAAAAAATAAGGAATTGGTTCTCCTCTGTAGACGATTCAAGAAAATATCCAAGTCCAAGTTCAATTTGGATCGCTTACACTCAGTTTTACGAAGATATTACAAAAACACTTCTATCGGAAGGTTTTACTTCTCCGGAAATCGAAAAAATGACTAATAGTGATTTTATAAAATTTGCGAAAGATTGGATCAAGAGATTCAAGGCTGAGTAATCGCTTCGCCCAGTTCATACAGATCAATATGGCTTTTTCAGCAATCTTTTCTATTGTTTTTAAAAATGAGGACAGTGTGTTAGGTGAATGGTACACTGAGGATACGAACAAAGGGCGGAGCATATGGGCCTGGGCGAACACATAGGTTCGCCCCTACGTGTTACCAACGAACCGGAAAGCTCAAACAGAACATCCCGGACAAATCATAACCGCGACCTGAATTTATTAATGTAACTGAGAATATTAAACTCGGTCAATTTCCACGAGTAAGATGCTCTGGAAGGGTGTCTTGGATGCCCGCTCTTTGTCAATTCTCCCAGTCTTAACCAGTTGGGACAGGAAGGCTTTGCTAACTCATAAATGACCTTCAGGCAATATGGAAAATATGAACGGGCAGAAATTGTTTCACCCCATGCCGCAAGAACAGAACAACCGCTTACCTTTCCAATTGTCTGAAAGATATTCCTAATGTTCTCTATGTTCTCTTCATGAATATCCATATCAAGGATGTCGTGAAGCTTCTGGGGATACGGAGTTCGTTGTCCATAAAGGTTCAGCATAATAAAACTGTCGAAATTGTTAATCTTAGCTATTGTGCTCACCTTCCTAATAGTCAAATCATTCACTTCTCTATCTGCAATGCTTGGATTCAATCCAATAACTAATAAAGACTTTTTGCCCTTAGTCCCTAATAAAAATCGTTTCTCGTGATCTCCTTCATAATATTCTTTGTAAATCGCGTCTTTCATTACTTCGTGCTAATTATCTTATGATTTAATGTCGCTATCCTAAAAAGAAGTTCATCTTGCAGCCCAGATCTTTTACGCGCTTCCCTTTTAGGAAAGTCCTTTGAACAAAGTTGTAGGTAATACTTGAAGGCATTATCCAATAAAATCAAGTAATCCGATAGCTCTTCTTTGTTCCTCTTATCATAATCAATATGACCAAATGCTGCTTCCAACAGTTCATCATGTACTGCTCTATCTTCTTTTTGCTTATCAAATTCGCTTTGAGGCAAGACACTATCAATAATTACACAATTATCTTCTATTGGCTGCCAGTCGCCTTTTTCATTCCTCTCATGTGGTTTATAAACCTTCAAAATAAAGTTTGAAAAAACCATTTCGGCTCCTATAATATTCTCAATATCAATTACAGCCGGAGTTTCAAACTTTGAAGAAAGCTTTTCACTAAATTGTTGAATTAACAAATCTCCTTGATCGGGGTCTTGAGCAAAAAGAAGTATGTCATTAAGAAGTCCGAAATCGCAAACGAGGTCCAACGGGATAGATTTTTCATAGTCCTCATCATCCGGTATCCCAGCAAAAATTGTAACATCTATTCCTTCATCAAAAGCTATTTGCCGTATTCTAAGTTCGAAAAGAAAAAAATAGTCGGGTTCGTATGTATTATCCATGTTCCGAGTAGATTACATTAAAACAGCTTGTAAATATTAAAACAAACCAATGTAAAGGCAAGGGCAACTTACTACCTAATTCACTACATGTCCTTTCGCAGCTTTTAAAAGCGTCTGCTTTTAACCTTCGCGGTGTAAATCACCACCGGTTCAGGCGTCCGAATTGACCGATAACATCACGACCACCCGTTAGCGACAATTCCATTCTTTTCGCTTTAAAAGACTTCATTAAAACACGGCGCCTATTGCCACAACGGTTCTTGTTCCCAATTCTTTGGGAAATCCATAGCCCTTAAATCTACGTTAGGGTACTTTTCAAATAGCGCTTTTAATTTATAAGTAAAGTTGGTATTAGGATTCACGGTTTGCAATAAGTACCGAAGCATACAAAGCATAAAGTATGTTCTGTTGTTCTTAATGTCAGTGTTAAGAAGCCATACCTTACGTGGAGTGAGGGGAAAATGCGGCCTTATACTCATCGCTCTATTCCAAAGGCGAGAGTGGTGAGCACATACATTTCGTAAGTAAACAATACTATGAAGCCAGGATTCGAGAACAGTGTCAGATACCCCAAAGAAGTTAGCAACTCGCCTTTTTTCTTTGCCCGGTTTCAGGTTCTTATACAACATCGAAAGCGTACCAAAAGAAGTGATCTCCATCGTCATCCATGATGGTGGTAAAGGATCGGAATATTTTTTTCGAAAAGAATTTATAAATTCTTCATCACTGCGGCTATACTCATCACCAATTTTCGAAATAGTCTTTGCGTGGTGCACAGGGTTTTTGAAATATTGAGGATATCTAAACCAAAAGCAACCGTACTGATGTGATAACACGTAGACTAGTTTTGCTCTAACCGCGACTTCAATCTTTTCGAGCTCTGAAACGACTAGTCTTCTTAACTCTCGGTCAAAACAATAAAGCTTGAAAGCAGTGCCAAAAGTTGCACCTTCTTTAAATACATGATTTACTTTATCGGCAAGTAATGGATACCAGTAGCCGCTTAGCCTATAATAGCTAATTGTTTCAAGTAAATGACTGCATCTATATTCATTTGAAATGATTAAACCCCTGTCACTTAATTGTTGTATTTGGGCAGCATACGTAGTGGCAGCCTTGGCATAAGGCACTTTACTCATGGGTATAAAAGTAAAAAGCTTACCCTGAGCGCCCTGTTCTTATGGGAAGGGGGGTAAGCATGTTGCTGCAAACATACACCGATTTTTCAACTAATAAAGCGTTTACGTATGTTTTAAGGTTTCACTATTATTGCAAAAGTTGGCTGGTCACTCCTTTTCCATAGGACAATCCCCCACTTTACTCCTCCAAATAATTTACTTTTGCGCTTTCTTTCTAATCTATGGACGTAACCACTCATACGCCGCAGGAGGCAACACTGGAGCAAGCCGTGAAGCTGGGCTTGCGCGAAGAAGAATTTGAGCAGATCAAACAGGTTCTGGGCCGCACACCCAATTTCAACGAGGTTGCGATGTACTCCGTGATGTGGAGCGAGCATTGCAGCTATAAGAATTCCATAAAATGGCTAAAGACGTTACCCCGCGATGGCGAGCGCCTGCTGGTGAAAGCCGGTGAGGAGAATGCAGGGCTGGTAGATATTGGTGATGGCTGGGGCTGCGTGTTTAA
>DATJDP010000187.1:0-31757 GCA_035497355.1 Flavipsychrobacter sp. | reverse complement strand
AAAAGTCCTTGCTTCCGATATAGTAATGGCAGAAGATTTTGATGCATTTTCGAAGCTTTCACCCGCGGAGGTGAAAGGCAAGATCGTCTTCTTTAACCATCATTTTCCTAAAAACGTTATCAATACTTTTGAAGCGTATGGTATCGCCGGAGCCTATCGGTGGGATGGCGCTAATGTAGCCTCTGCAAAAGGTGCTGCTGCGGTCATCATCAGGAGCATTTCTACAGGTGCAGATGATGTGCCTCATACTGGTTCTCTTCACTATGCAGATTCGATACAGCCAATTCCTGCAGTGGCTATTGGTAATCTTTCTGCCGACCGGCTTGCAGAGCAATGCAGAAAAGGAACTGTCAAAGCGCAACTGGTAACGAATTGCAAAATGACGGGCACACGACACTCTTTCAATGTCATCGGTGAGCTGAGAGGAAATGAGCATCCTGAAGAGATCGTAGTGGTGGGTGGACATCTGGATAGCTGGGACGTAGGCGAAGGGGCACAGGACGATGGGGCTGGTTGCGTTCAGAGCATTGAGGTGCTTCGGACTTTCAGGAATCTTGGCATTCGCCCTAAAAGGACTTTGCGTGTTGTATTGTTTATGAATGAGGAAAACGGATTGAAAGGCGGCAGAGCTTATGCTGATTCTGCCGTTGCCAGAAAGGAACAACACATACTGGCACTGGAGAGCGACGCGGGAGGGTTTTCGCCCAGAGGCGTAGGACTTGTAATGAGCGATGCACAGAAAGGATATATCCGCAGCTTCCGGCAATTGTTTTTGCCTTATGGTGTTTATGATTTTGAACAGGATGAATCCGGTGCAGACATTTCGCCGCTGCGCAAACTCGGTGTACCGGCAGCAGGGCTTGTTCCCGATCCCCAGCGTTATTTTGATTATCACCATACTCCGGCAGACGTATTTGAGGTAGTAAATCACCGTGAACTAAAGCTCGGGGCCGTAGCCATGGCGCAATTCATTTACCTGGTTACAGAATATGGACTGAAATAGTGAGGGAAGAAAGACAAAATACCATCCTGAAAAAACTATTAAGAAAACCCTCAGCGGTGGTGGCTCTTGTTATCATTATCCTTACCGCTCTCGTCGCTGTTTTTGCCTATCTGCTCGCACCGGATAATACGCCTTTTGCGAACAGGATGATTATTGAGCTTGCGGCCAAAGAGCCGGGTTTTAAAAAGCAATTACTTCTGGTGCCAAAGCAAGTACAGCAAACCGGTACTGAGGGTTGGTCCTTCCTCAGTGGCACACCGAACAACTTCACCGCAATGCCCATCAATGGATATTGGATAGATGGCCAGAAGTTATTTATACGGCATTATATTGATGATGATATGGAAGACACGCTTCAGTTTTCCATTGCTGCCTTATCGCCGTCTCACCATGCTTCTTTTGAACAAATTGAAAAAGAACAAATCATCACACGCACATTCTGGCTGGGCACCGACAGGTATGGACGGGACATCCTATCGCGGTTGATCGTTGGCTCGCGTGTCAGTATTGCGGTAGGTTTTGTAGCGGTTATTCTTTCACTAACTATCGGTATTGTACTCGGTGCGTTCGCAGGTTATTTCGGCGGCATAGTAGATGATGCAGTCATGTGGGTCATCAATATTCTCTGGGCCATCCCTACGCTACTACTGGTGTTTGCCATCACGCTTACTATAGGAAAAGGCTTCTGGGAGATTTTCATCGCTATCGGATTAACCATGTGGGTAAGCGCTGCGCGTCTTATCCGCGGTCAGGTCCTGGTGATACGTGAGATGGAATACGTCACCGCTGCAAAGGCAATAGGACTTTCAGATATGCGCATCATTTTCCGCCATATCCTGCCAAATATCGCCGGACCGCTAATGGTCATTGCAGCAAGCAATTTCGCGGCTGCTATCCTCATTGAGGCCGGCCTAAGCTTCCTTGGCATTGGCGTTCAGCCACCACAACCCTCCTGGGGACTGATGATTAAAGAACACTACAACTTTCTGCTCACTAATAAGCCGCTACTTGCCATCATTCCCGGCATAGCCATTATGTTGCTCGTGTATGCATTTAATGTATTGGGCAATGCGTTGCGCGATGTGCTCGATGTGCGGGAATAGTAGTAATCCCCTTACTTGTTTTTAGCTCATACTTTATGGAAATATCGGCTACCGAAACTTCTGTATCAGCCACAGAATAAGGCTTAATACCACGCTTACCAGTATCATCGTGGTGATCGGAATAAACACACGCACATTTTCCCTTTCTATCCTGATATCTCCCGGCAACCTGCCAAGGAATCGCAGTTTGTCTCCCAGCAACCAGATAGCAACTCCAGCTACAACGATTACAATTCCTGTGATGGTTACCAGCTTCCCGACTCTTTCCATGATTCAAAGATAAAGCTCTCTAACTTCGGTTTACAAGCAGTTGCTAATGAAGCAGATGGACCCACAGTTAAATACTTGCAATAACACTATTGCTAAAAACATCAGCCCGCCATGGTATAACGCAATAATTTTATGAAAAAGAAAACATCATGAACCAAATCGGATTAGACGTACCACAGTCGAAAAGTCTGGCACAAAAGCTCAATAATCTACTTGCCAACTACCATATTTTTTACATCAATGTACGGGGTTACCATTGGAATATTAAGGGAGATAAATTCTTTGAACTGCATTTGAAGTTTGAGGAATTGTACAATGATATCGTACTCAAGATTGATGAGATAGCAGAGCGCGTTAAAACATTAGGAGAAACACCGCTACACACTTTTACCGACTATCTGCAAGTGTCTGCTATCACCGAAACAAAAAACATTTCTGACGGCAAAACGGCTGCTCAGCATATACTTGACAGCCTTAGGCAGCTACTAATCCTGCAAAGAGAGATATTAAATCTTTCCGCTGAAGCTAACGACGAAGGCACGAATGCTTTAATGAGCGATTACATCCGCGCACAGGAAAAGATGGTGTGGATGTATAATGCATATTTGTCGTAAGAAAGATGTAAGGCATAAGTGGTAAGTGGTAAGTCCTAAGTGGTAAGTCGTAAGGGGTGCAAGTTGAAGGCGATAGATCGCTATTCATCATAGCCGCGACTCTGACTATGTCTGATGACTTCGAGGCTTTGTCTTTTAACATAGACATTTTGCCTGATAAAGGCCCCGCCCATATTCGTTGATTGCTGCGATGTACTTAATACATAATGCCTGACACACCCTACATAACACCAAATACTTGCTACTTGATACTCAATATTTGCTACCTGCTACATCCTCCTTGCTCTCCCCCTATCTGAGCTCCAGCAAGGCAACGTTCTCTATATGATGTGTGTGAGGGAACATATCAACCGGTTGTAGCCTCGTCACTTTATAGAGCGAGTCCAGCAGTTGCAGATCCCTTGCCTGAGTCGCAGGATTGCAGCTTACATACACCACCTTTGGCGCCTGGAGCCTTAATATCTGCTGCACCAGCTTTTCATGCATGCCTGCACGTGGCGGATCGGTAATGATGACATCAGGTCTGCCATGTACTTCAAAAAACTCATTCGTGCAGATGGCTGCCACATCGCCTGCATAGAATTGACAGTGATCGAGGTTGTTCAGCGCCGCATTCTCATGCGCATCTTTTATTGCATCTTCTATCAGCTCTATGCCGATCACTTTTCTTGCCTGCTTCGAACAAAAGATACCGATGCTTCCCGTACCGCAATAAAGGTCGTACAACACTTCAGTGCCTGTCAGACCAGCAAAATCGCGTGTTATCTTATACAGATTTTCCGCCTGATACGTATTTGTCTGGAAAAAGGACTTAGGCGAGATCTTGAACCGGAATTCCTCCAGCGTTTCTTCAATAAATCCCTTTCCGAAATAAGTATGCACATCAAGATCATGAATGCTGTCATTCATCTTGCCATTGATGGTATAGTGAAGGGTTGTAATACCGGGAACATTCTTCAGCACATGGTCCAGCAGTTCCTTTCGCGGCTTTTCATCCTCATGGTGAAATACCACGTTTATTAATATTTCTCCTGTACGGGCTACACGTATCACTACATTGCGCAGCCAGCCTTTCTGCTCGCGATAGTTGTAGTATTCAAGGGTGTTTGCTTCTGTATACTGCCTTAGTACATTTAAAAGGATATTGGTAGGCTCCGGCTGCAGATAGCATGTATGTATTGGCACCACTTTGTCGAACATGCCCGGCGCATGAAAGCCAAGCGCTGGCTCGGGCGCTATCACTGCTCCGTCAGCAGCGGCAATTTCTTCATTGGTAAGGTAGCGGGAAGTGCAAAAAGTAAACTCAAGTTTATTTCTGTAATAGCGTTGCAGCGCGCTACCGACGATCGGTTGCATTTCCGGAAGCTCTATATGTCCTATTCGCTGAAGCTGATCCAGCACCTGCTGCTGTTTGTATTCAATCTGCCTCTCATAAGGCAGCATCTGCCATTTACAGCCGCCGCAGACGCCAAAGTGAGGACAAAAAGCTTCCACACGTTGTTCTGCAGGCTGCACCAGCGATAGTAACCTGCCTTCCGCCCAGCTCTTTTTCTCCTTTACTATACGTGCATCTATCACATCTCCCGGCACTACGCCCTCCACGAATAACACCTTACCATCTTCCAGATGTGCAACACTCTTACCTTCTGCCGCATAAGCGTCAATCGTTATATTATGTACCGTTCTTTTCTTTTTGCGCGACAAAGCAGTTTATTTAAAATGTTAAGAGAGCGCAAATTTACTGCGCTTGGAGTAGGATACACTGTGCAGAACGTTTAATTTTACAAATCCCAACATGTAAGGCGCTGTCGCCGTCTCTATTGCGGAATAACAACTATCTCACCAATTTTATGAAAGGACTTAAACTTTTTATCCTGTTACTGATTGCAGGTGCTGCGCAGCAAGTGAGCGCAAAGGAAGGTTACCGCATTCAGGTAAAACTTGAGGGCAGTAACGACACTATGGTGTATCTCGCTCACTATTACGGCAAACCATTGCCAACCATCTACAAAACAGACTCCGCCCGTATAGACAAGAAAGGGAACGCTGTTTTACAAAGCAAGGAAAAGACACTGGGAGGCATCTACATGCTGCTCTTATCCGATCGGCAAACTTATTTTGAATTTCTGCTCAATGACGGTGATGATATCAGCATTACAGCAGATGTGAAAAAGCTACCGGAGGCGGTAAGTTTTAAAAACTCACCGGAAAACGTTCACTTCCAGGAGTATGTTAAGTTCCTGAAAGGCTTTTCCGACAAACAACAGGGATTGCAGAAAGAATATGCTAATGCAAAGACTGCCGCTGACAGCAGTAAAGTAAGAGAAAAGATGTCTGCTTCTGCAAAAGACCTGACCAACTACCGCCACGACTATATTAAGAAATACCCGAACACACTGCTGGCGTCTATCTTTGGTGCATTGGATGTGCCACAGGTGCCGCCGGGAGAGCATCTGCTGGCCGACGGTACGAAGGATTCTCTATTTGCCTACAACTACTACAAGGATCATTATTGGGATGGTTTCAACTTTAAAGACGACCGCCTGATGAATACTCCTATCTACGATCAGAAGCTGGAGGAATACATGAATAAAGTAGTGTTTCCTGTAGAAGACAGCGTGATTAAAGAGAGTGACAAGCTGCTTGCTGCCACCAAAGGACAGCCGGAACTTTTTAAATACTCCCTCTGGTGGTTGACGCGCAATGCAGAGACAAGTAAGATCATGGGAATGGATCGTGTATTCGTTTATCTGGTAGAAAACTACTTCATGAAAGGCGATGCGTACTGGCTGGACAATGACGCATTGGGTAAATACTACGATCGTGCTGCCAAGATCTCTCCAAACCTGATAGGCCGCGTAGGTGCTGAAATAAAGATGGTTGGCACTGACGATAAGGAACATTCATTATCAGACATTAAATCAAAATATACTGTAGTCGTTTTCTGGGATCCCACCTGCGGCCATTGCCAGAAAGAAATCCCTGCGCTTGACTCTCTATACAATGCAGAGCTGAAGCAAAAAGGTGTAACGATTTATGCTGTGTGAACGGAAGGAGACGAAAAGCTCTGGAAAGATTTTATCGCTAAGAACAAACTGGGTGACTGGATCAACGTTTATGATCCTGAACATAAGAGCAACTATCGCTCTATGTACGACGTGTACAGCACCCCTGTTATCTATCTGCTCGATGAGAAGAAGATTATCCGCGGTAAAAGACTGGATCACACGAACATCATGGATGTGATCAACATGCTAGAGAAAAAACAAGCTAATTCTTCCAAACTTAAATCATAAACATTACTAAGACATGCGTAAGCTGGTTTTATCAATTCTTACATCAGGGTTAATCATTAATTCCGGATGGGCACAAACCCTTTTTACTTACGGTTCTAATCCGGTAACAAAACAAGAGTTTTTAAGAAACTACGAAAAGAACACCCTCAACAAGAAGGTCGATCTTTCAGCACCCGCGCTGCGTGAGTATCTAGATCTCTATTCCTTGTTCAGAATGAAGGTGAGTGAGGCGGAGCAACAGAAGCTGGACACTCTGCCAAGCATTCAAAGGGAGCTGGATAACTATCGCAAACAACTGGCGAAGAACTACCTTACGGACGAGCAAGTAACAGAGAAGCTATACCACCAGGCCTATGACAGGATGAAGGAAGAGCGCCGTGTGGCACACATCCTCATCATGGCACCACCGAATATGGGTCCTGAAGACACATTGAAAGCCTACAATCGGATTGACAGCATCTACAATGCAATAACTAAGGATAAGGCTGATTTTGCGAAGCTTGCCGCTGAATACTCGCAGGACCCGAACTCTAAGGTTCGTGGCGGAGACATCGGTTTCATGACGGCGTTGCAAACACTATATCCTTTCGAAAATGCGGTGTATAACACAGCACCGGGAAAAATCTCTGCTCCCTTCCGTACTCAACTGGGCTACCATATAGTGAAGGTGCTAGAGACACGACCATCCAAAGGACAAGTGGAGGTAGCACAGATATTAATAGCGGCGCCAAGATCGAAAGGGGTTGAAGGTGTTGCAGCAGCACGCAAACGTGCAGACGGTGTAGAAAACGAGCTGAAAAAAGGAGCTTCTTTTGAATCTCTTGTAGAAAAATACTCTGATGACAAATTCACGGTAAAGCAAGGTGGTGTAATGCCTGCTTTTGGAGTTGGCAGAACTGTTCCCGCTTTTGAAAGTGCAGCATTTGCCCTCAAAAAGCCAGGAGATGTATCAGAACCTGTGGAGACAGACTATGGATTTCATATCATTAAGCTGATTCAGAAAATACCATTAAAGCCTTATGATACCCTTAAACCTGAGATCAAAAGGATGGTAGAGAACGACAGCAGGGCACAACTTGCTCACGACCTGTTTTTCGATAAAGTGAAGCAAAACAATGGCTTTAAGGAATATGCCGGCAACTACGATGAGCTTGTAAAGAAGTTTTTAGCAGTAGTACCTGATACCGGAAAAGAGGCAAACACTTTCAAGTCTTCAGACTTCGGCACATTAAAGAAACCATTGTTTGAACTTGGAGGCAACAGCTACTCGCAAAGAGACTTCGTAGTATTTGCTGAAAGCCTCACGCGTGGCAGACTTATGGGCGCAAAAACCGCGGTGCTGGGCGATGTTTACAAAATGTACGTAGAGCGAGTAGTGAATGACTATGAAGAGCACAAGCTGATTGACGAGAACGCTGACTTCCGCAACCTGATGGAAGAATATAGGGATGGCATCATGCTGTTTGAGCTTATGGACCGCAACGTATGGGGCAAAGCAAGCCGCGACAGTGTGGGTTTGCAGGCCTTTTATGAGGCTAACAAAAACAAGTACCAATGGGAGCCAGGCTTTGAGGGAGTGGTGTATCGCTTCAAAAATAAAGCTGCGCTTGATGCGGGGATGAAGCTGATCACAGCCAAAAAGCCAATGAAAGACGAAGAGATAATGGAGCAGTTGAACAAAGACGGTGAGGCACTCACTGTGCAGAAAGGCCGCTACGAATTTTCTCACTTCACTTCTGTGCCTAAAGAAAAGCTGGCGGCTGGTAAGCTTTCCGAACCCGTAAAGAATGATGATGGCTCTTATTCAGTTGTAAAAGTGAAGGAAATCTTCAATAGCAGCAGTCCTAAGACACTGGAGGATGCACGTGGCTATGTCATTGCTGAATATCAGGACTATCTGGAGAAGAAATGGAATGAAGAGCTTCGCAAGAAATACCCTGTAAAGGTCGAGGATAATATATTCCAGGCGATAGTAAAGTAACTCAATAATAGAAACAGAAAGGAGCGGTCAGCGATGATCGCTCTTTTTTTGTTTATAGAGATCGGTGCAACCGACTTTGCGGTGATTGATAGAACATAGATATTCATAATGGTCAGATGTGGCAATCTGCGCGATCTTTATTGACCACCTACTGTACTCTTAACTCCCTGCGAACTGCTTTCCGCCTTGTACTGTCTGCACTCTGTCCTTGTCCTTGTCCTTGCCCTTGCCTCTGCCCTCTGCTTCCTGCCCTCTGCTGTCTGCCTCTCCTCTCTTCCCACTACAAGCCAAAAGGTTTAAACATTTTGTTTGTACCGTTCATAGTATCTTTAGGGAGAAAAAATTTTCTCCCTTTTTAGGTTATCAGCCGTGAGTAAAGAAAGCATTTCGGTATTCGACATTTTCAAGATCGGAGTTGGTCCCAGCAGTTCACATACTTTAGGCCCGTGGCGGGCTGCATTGCGCTTCCTTCAGAGCATTAATGCCATAGGCATTGAGCAGGTAACCAGTGTGAAAGTACTGCTCTATGGCTCGCTTGCAAAGACAGGCAAAGGACATGGCACCGATGTCGCAGTCATCCTCGGCTTATGTGGTGAGGATCCTGTAACATTTGATGTAAACCAGATCACGCCACGTATTCAGCAGATATCCGAACAGCGGAAAATGAAGCTGGGCGGTGTCAAAGAATTAACTTTCAATCCGCATGAAGACGTAGTCTTTCTCATGACGGAGTCCCTACCCTACCATCCCAATGCACTCACATTTCTATGCAGTTTTGCCGACGGAAAAGAGATTGCAGAGACCTACTACTCTGTTGGTGGAGGTTTCGTGGTAAAAGAAGGCGAGATAGGCAATGGCGACGACGCTGCAGACCTCCCCTTCCCAATAGAAAATGGCAAGGATCTGCTGCACTGGTGCGTAAAAACAGGGCTGAGCATATCAGAAGTAGTGATGGAAAATGAGCAGGCCTGGCGCTCAGAAGCGGAAGCTAAAGCAGGAGTCTTAAAGATATGGCAGGTAATGCGCGATTGTATCTATCGCGGTTGCCACATAGGTGGTGAATTGCCAGGCGGGCTACACGTAACAAGGCGCGCCGCCGCACTAAACAAGAAGCTGCTGAAAGGCAAGACCTATAATAGCTACGAGGAATGGGTGAATGCTATCCGCAGTGGCGGACAGGGATTTCAGTACACGCTCGATTGGGTAAGCTGTTTTGCTCTTGCCGTGAATGAGGAAAACGCCTCGTTTAGCCGCGTGGTAACGGCTCCTACCAATGGCGCTGCAGGCGTGGTGCCCGCAGTACTGCAATACTTCATCACGTTCTGCGACGGATATAATGAAGATAAAATCATTCATTTTCTACTGACGGCTTCCGAGATAGGTAGTATATTCAAAAAAGGTGCAACGCTCTCGGCTGCAATGGGCGGTTGTCAGGCAGAGATCGGCGTTTCTTCTTCCATGGCTGCAGCTGCACTTACCGAGGCCCTCGGTGGCAGTGTACGCCAGTGTATGATGGCTTCTGAAATTGCGATGGAGCACCATCTTGGCCTCACCTGCGACCCTGTTGCCGGACTGGTACAGGTGCCCTGTATAGAGCGCAACACGATGGGAGCTATCAAGGCTATCACCGCGTCGCAACTGGCACTGCAAAGCAACCCGGATAATGCACGTGTTTCCCTGGATACAGTTGTCAACACCATGTGGCAAACTGCACTGGATATGAACACTAAGTATAAGGAAACAGCAGAAGGCGGACTGGCGGCTAATATCCCACTAAGCCTTAGCGAGTGCTGACAGTTGGCAGAGAGCAGGTGGCAGAGGGCAGACTTGTAGAGGGCAGAACGCAGAGAGCAGGAGGCAGAAAACAGGGAGCAGAGGGAGGGTGAAAAAAGTCAGTTGGCAGTTGAAAGTTGGCAAAGAAGAAAAGGAAAAGCCGCTCGCTATTCAATTCGAAATCCCAAATTCGAATTCCGAAATACAAAAGGGCTGCCGGAACGCAATCCAACAGCCCTGTCTTATTACAATAAAAAGTTCGTTTATACCAAAGCGGCATCTAAACTGATCTCAAAGCTATAAGCCTTAGACACCGGACAATTTGCCTTTGCATCTGCCGCACATTCCTGGAATTTTTCCGCATCTATACCCGGCACTTTAGCTCTTACCACCAATTCGCTCTTTGTGATCGCACCGTTTTCAAGGCTGATATAACAATCGGTATTGATCTCATCGGGAGTAAAGCCCGCTGCCTGCAGTACGAATGAAAGCTTCATCGAAAAACAGCCTGCATGCGCGGCTGCCATTAGCTCTTCAGGGTTAGTGCCCACCCCGTTTTCAAAACGTGTGTTGTAAGAATACTGAGCATTGCTAAGTACACCACTCTGTGTTTTCAATGTTCCGTTGCCTTCTTTACCGGTACCTTTCCATACGGCCGTTGCATTACGTTTCATAACTCTATATCGTTTTGGTTAATTATTAGTTCAAAGATAGCCATCCTGTATCTAAGGGTAAAATACGAGCATAGCTTTACCATATAATGCTTTTGTTTGCTAATTTTAAGTTCATCCGTCTAACCTAAAGCGTTTTCAAAATGAACCTATTTGGCACAGAAAAGCCTCAGGCACAGCAATACTTTATCCGCGACAAGCAATTGAAGTGCATGCATTGCAGCGGAGATATGTTTCATAAGCGCGGCTCGCAACTCCCTATGCGGCCTGCAACCCTGAAGGACTGGGCCAACAGGGATACCGTCTGCTACGAGTGTTCCAACTGCGGTTTTATTCACTGGTTTGGTGAGGAGAAGAAACCTTAGCCTATTTTTTTATCCTGCCTGTTCTTCTGCGTCCTCTCCATGCTCTACAATATCGCCTTCTTTAAAAAGAATGCCTTGCAGTATTTGCTTCCACTCCGGCTTTTGCCTTAGCAGAAACTCGAGGTCCATACCGAAGTGTTTGAATTCTTCCTTTTGCGCATTTTTCATAATAGCCCGGGCGCTTTTGTCTTTTTCCACTGATATACGCTGCTCATACCAGTTGATCGCTTCTGCTTCTTCTATTACAGACATGATCATTCGTGCGAATGTGCGTGTCTTTTCCGGCAGTTCGTGTGCCGGTTCGTGATACTGTTCAAAACCCATCTTCAAATTTTGTGTAGTGAGGAAATAATGAAAACAGGCTTATAAAATCGTACCGGATAGAAAGTTGGAAGGGGTTGTTGGAAAGGTTGGAGATGGTTGGAGGAGTTGGAGAGGGTTGGACGCGTTGGAGGTGGTCGGAAGGGTTGGATATTGTTGGAAGGTGGTTGAAAATCGTGCAGGAATGGACGGGAAAAGGCTGACGAATCATTGAAAGCGTTTGAAATCGGGGCAAACTCTAAAGGGCTCCTTTCAACCTCCATCCGTCTTCCTTCTACTCCTATTTGCCTGCTTTGCATGTCCATCCGGTAAAAGAAAGCCCCATTGGAGAAATAAAGGAGCTTAAGGTAAACGCTTGTATCCCTAAAGGAAAAGACTCTTTCCCTTTAGGGATAATGTCGCCGCATGTTGGCATAAACCCTATGCATGTTGGCCGGGAGTCAACTGCCATGTGCGGGTAAATAAGTGCTGTTGGAGCACACAGAATTGCTAAACGGGTTGGAAGAGAAGCTACTGGAGGTGAGAGAAGACCTTCTGATTCGAAGAAAAGCGTCATTTATTCCGGCAAAAGCCTTAGGCAAATAGCTAAAAATGCCAACTTGACTCATAATTTCCGATTTCTAAGGCTAGAACTGGAAGAAAAGGCATCAAGAATTAAACTTCCAACGGTACGGAGACAGCCGTTGTCTTTAGAGCCAGGCAAGGAGTCAGCAACTTTCAACGCTTAAACCTATTCCGACGATTTCCCAACAACCTCCAACCCTTTCAACCAAGTCTCCAACTTACCCTGCATCCTGTGCCTGAAAGTATTCCTGGGCTACTGCCTCCAGCGCTTCATAAAACTCCTCACCATATTTCCGGATCAGAGGCTCTTTGAGAAATCGGTAAACGGGTACCTTCAACTGGTTTCCGAGCTTGCAGGCGGGTCGGCAGAGCTTTTTGCGCGGCTCATAGTTTACCGCTTCAAAGTCTTCGGACGTTGTAACCCGAATAGGATACAAATGGCAGGAGATCGGCTTCTGAAAGTCAACAAGTCCTTCCTTCCACGCCTTTTCAATACCACATTTCACTATGCCGAGCTCGTCTAGATAGCCATAGGCGCAGATACCGCCATTCACTGTTGGTGTTACATAACCATATTCATCGTCAAGGACATGAGTGCCCTGAGCTTCTATTTCGCGAACGTAATTTTCGGGAAGCAGATGCTTTATTTTAGGAAAGATATCGGCAAGAATATGAGTTTCTTGTTCTGTAAGTGGCGCGCCGCAATCTCCATCTACGCAGCAGCCCCCTTTACAGGCATTCAAATCGCAAACAAAGTGTTTTTCCACCACTTCATCACTCACCAACACCTCACCAATTGCGATCATAGCAAAACTGTATTTTTAAATTTCAAAGTAGAAATAGCAAATTCCAAATGCCACGGTTCAGGTCAAAATTCTAAACGCTGACGACGAGGATCAACTTGCAGGACGCAAAGTTCGAATCTCGCAGGGTAAATTCCAAAGAATTAATATGCGAAGGAGTAAATTCCAAATCCCGGGATGGCAGTCCGAAATCCGCTGTCCGAAATCGCAAATCGGCCTTGCTACATATTAATATAGTTCATTAGCAGCTTGTAACGGTCCAGCACTTCTTCATAGCGGGTCTGCTCACCATAAACCTGCTTTACGGTATATTCATGCCGCTCGAATGACGCCGCAAGACTTTGGAGGTCCGTGCGATTTGTCTTTAGCGTCACTTCGATCTTGCCTGTAGTTTTGTTGGTGGCCAATTGAGTACTGATGATAATGGCGTCCTCGCTCTCACAAAGCCTTGCTATCTCAGACAAACTATAGTCCCGTGGGTCCATTTCTATGACGATAATACCGCCAGGGTTGTCTACGCCACTATTCTCCGTAATATATTTCAGCAGATCGTCTCGGGTAATAGCACCGAGGTAGGTATTTTCAGTATCTACCACAGGTACAATCGCCAGATTTTGCTGGTGCGCCACTCTCAGTGCTTCGTAAGGGTGGTTGTTCGCAAAGACGGCCGGGCGATAATTCATGAAGTTACCCTTGCTAAGTGGCGATTCCGGTGTTGACCAGTCCAGAACATCATTCTCCTGCACCAAAGCCATATACTTATCTTCCGATATGAGGGGAAGTTGGGTAAGATTATTTTCCTCCATCAGGAACAACGCGCGGCTTCCGGTATCGGTAGGGATAAGCGTTGGTACGATGGGTGATATTAGCTGTTCGATTTCCATTTTTCTGACACGATGCTCTAAACTCGCACTTTATACAACAATACAAAACCTGAACCAGTTTACCAACGTGGCCTTTAAATAACAAGAATGTGACAAAAACATTAGGAAAATATTACCCTTTGTGACGGCTGAGAAAGTCGTCCAGTATCTTGTTAAACTCCTGAGGTACTTCCATCATAGGTGCATGCCCACATTTGTCTATCCAATGCAGTTCCGACTGTGGCAGAAGCGTTTGGAACTCTTCAGCCACCATCGGCGGGGTAATAGTATCGTTCTTTCCCCATATCAGGCAAACGGGCACTTTGATGTCCTTCAGCTCATCGCCAAGGTTGTGTTTGATAGCGGAACGTGCCAATGCTATTATTTTCAGTGCTTTCAGCCTGTTGTTCACGATGCTGTACACTTCATCCACCAGCTCCTTAGATGCTGTTTTGGGATCGTAAAAGGTAAGTTCTGTCTTCTTACGGATGTATTCGTAATCTCCGCGCTTGGGATAGGTCTCACCCATACCGTTCTCAAACAGGCCGGAGCTACCCGTTAAAGTAATCGTTTTTACCAGTTCCTGACGCTTTAACGTGTACACAAGACCCACATGCCCGCCAAGAGAGTTTCCCAGCAGATTGACATTCTGAAGCCCTTTTACGTCAATAAACTTTGCTACGTGTTTGGCAAGTCCTGAGACAGTAGTGTGCAGCAGATCAAGGTCATACAACGGCAGCATGGGGATGATGACGTTGTGCGTTTTTTTAAAATAATCAACGAGATCCTTAAAATTGCTTAATGCACCAAACAAGCCATGTAGTAATATAAGTGGCTCTCCCTCTCCTTCCTCTACAAACCTAAACTTCCCTAATTGTTTTATTTCGTATTCCATCGGCGGCAATAACGATGCTAAAATACTATTGTTTCACAGATTTACATACTGCGCGTTGTCAAGATAAGAAAAAGTTGGTCTGTTTTTAAGCGATACAAGCCTTTTCAACCAACATATTTTCACATCTTCCTTCCCTTCCTTGCGCTAACTTTGCAAGGGAGTTTCTATATTATGCTGCAATATTATACGCCTTCTCTGACAAGGTATGAGCGACTGAAAACGAAGGAAGTAAAGATCGGGGACCTGCTTTTAGGAAATGGTCAGCCGATACGTGTGCAGACTATGACCACCACCGATACGATGGATACTGAGGCAACGGTTGCGCAAACCATTCGTTGTATAGAAGCAGGTGCAGAGCTGGTGCGCATTACTGCTCCCAGCAAAAAAGAAGCGGAAAACCTGGCAGCTATTAAAAAAGCGGTTCGCGCAGCGGGATTTGATACGCCACTCATTGCCGATATACACTTCACCCCTAATGCAGCGGAAATAGCAGCACGTATCATTGAAAAAGTACGTGTCAACCCCGGCAACTATATAGACAAGAAAAAGTTCGACTTTATAGAATATACTGACGCTGCCTACATGGCGGAAATAGACCGCATCCGCGAGCGCTTTACACCACTCGTGCGCATCTGTAAGGAATACGGGACAGCCATGCGTATCGGCACAAACCACGGTTCTTTAAGCGACCGCATCATGAGCCGTTACGGAGATACGCCTATAGGCATGGTGGAAAGCGCCATGGAATTTCTAAGGATAGCAAGGGATGAAAATTATCATCAGATCGTCCTTAGCATGAAATCCAGCAATCCGCAGGTGATGGTGCAGGCTTACCGCTTGCTGGTACGGCAAATGATGGACGAATTTAATGAGTGCTACCCTTTGCACCTGGGCGTAACGGAAGCGGGAGATGGCGAAGACGGAAGAATAAAGAGCGCTATTGGCATCGGTACTTTGCTGGAAGACGGCCTTGGCGATACCATTCGCGTATCCCTGACGGAAGACCCTGAGTTTGAGATTCCCGTATGCAGGGATATTGTAAAAAGATACACCACAGGCGCCACTAACGTACAGGAAACAGAAGAACAAGGACCGGCATCGGACGGAGGGAAAGTTCCACCTGTAGATAAGCTGCCCTACGACCCTTTCCATTATCAAAGAAGGCATTCCCTTGCCGTAGAAAATATTGGTGGCGGACAGGTACCTGTAGTGATCGCTGACCTTAGCGGTGTTAGCGAGCTGACGCCCGCTTCGCTGAAGAGCATTGGTTATGACTATGATGCTGCAACTGACAAATGGCATATCGGGAATCAGGCTGCAGATTATGTATTTACCGGACATCACCTTCCTGGCTTTTCTTTGCCCGGCACGTTGCGCGTTATTGCCTGGCGCGATGCATGGCAGCAAGCGGAAGACAAAACAAAGGTGTTTCCCATCTATGATCTGAAAGATTTTGCAACGGCACAGGATGAGAGCCGCCTAAGCTTCGTGATGGCAGATTGCTACGATGATGAAGCGAAAGTGAGTGATATGGCATTGATAGAGCAACTTAAAAACAATCCTTCTGTGGTGCTTTGCCTCAGCAGCAGGAATAAGAATGCGGTGCAGAGCATTCGCCGCATGTTCATGTACCTGCAGGAGCAAGGCATCAACAATCCGGTCATTCTCATTACCGACAGCAACGAACAGAAACCTGATGAACATCTAATCCATTTCGCCACCGAAACCGGCGCACTGATGCTGGACGGCTTTGGTGATGGCATCTGCCTTGGCTATGCCGTAGGAGCGAAAATGGATGTTGTGAAGGCCTCGGGCAGAACCTACCTGCCGGTAAAGGACTTGCAACAATTCACCAATAACACCGCTTTCAGCATTCTTCAGGCTACACGTACGCGCATATCGAAAACGGAATATATCTCCTGTCCCAGCTGTGGACGTACCCTGTTCGACCTTCAGGAGACGACGGCAAAGATCCGTGCCGCTACCAACCATCTGAAAGGGGTAAAGATCGCCATCATGGGCTGTATCGTAAACGGACCCGGCGAGATGGCTGATGCGGACTTTGGCTATGTGGGCAGCGGCCCCGGCAAGATCACGCTCTACAAGAGCAAAGAAGTGGTGAAACGAAATGTACCGAGCGATATTGCCGTAGACGAACTGATCCAGCTGCTGAAAGAAAGCGACGCCTGGGTGGAACCGCCTGTTATGGCTTCGTCACAGGTTGCGGAGACTTCTGAGCTATAAAGCTATGAGGTTATAAAAACATTATAGGTCTTCAGTGTATCAGAGATAGCGTTCTCCTCATTGTTGTAGATAGTAGAAGTTTGAGCATTCACTACAGTATTATAGATGCCAGTTGTAAACTGGCCCTTTTAACAGATACGGCATCGTTTTGCTAACTCCCGCATCAGAGGGAAGTGTCTTTTGTAAAAAAGGTCGCGGCCTTTTGTTGTAAGGTCGTTGCCTTTTGTTGTAAGGCCGCTGCCTTTTATCGTAAGGCCGCTGCCTTTTTCCGTGAGGTCGTTGCCTTTTGCTGTGAGGTCGCGGCCTTTTGTTGTGAGGCCGCTGCCTTTTATCGTGAGGTCGTTGCCTTTTATCGTGAGGTCGTTGCCTTTTTCCGTGAGGTCGTTGCCTTTTGTTGTGAGGCCGTTGCCTTTTTCCATAGGGTCGTTTGCTTTTTAAGGTGTCGATCCCGTTTTGGATGGATTACAGCTACGTCGCCTCAATCAACAAAATCATTTGAAAAAAGGGAAAATGATGACCTAAGAAAAAGACCTGTAAGGTTTTGGAAACTCTTATGGGGCTTGGCCGTATCGGCATACCAGCGCGCCAGAACGTCAGACTAACTCCTTATCAGCCATGGCCCTGCTTTTCTGATCGAGCACTACCAGCAGCGCAATGGAGATATAAAACAGCGCACCTACTTTGTGCGTCTCCAGCAACTCAGAGAAGAAATTGTTGATAAAACCGGCAGCAAACATCATGGCGAGAGCCAGCGTCACCTTCTTATAAAAACGGTCTTTGAACCGGTAATAGATCTTTTGCGCCTGCGCAAACACTACGGCCACCAGAATGGCATACAGGATCATGGCCGGCCAGCCCTGCTCTACCAGCATATACAGGAAATAATTGTGAGTGGTGGACTGCTCCAGGTTGCGGCTTACATAGGTGCGAAAGGAAGTAACTGCGTAAGGTTTGTAATAATAGTAAAATGAGTTCGGTCCGTAGCCGGTAATGGGCCTGTCGGTGCTCATTCTTATACCGGCAATCCAGCGATACAGCCGCTCCATAGAAGACATATCCTCTCCACGGAATGTAGCGATGATATGGTCTTTCCATGTCTTGTGCATGAAGGTGTGCTGAAAATTGGGACGGTAGTCGATGTACTTGTTGTGATGGATCATGTACACCAGCATTAGGGCCATAAAGCCATAGAACACGGGCATAACCAGATTGACCAGTCGCAGCCGGATAGCTATATAGATGACCGCAGCAAAGACTACAGCTACCATTGCCGCACGTGCATAAGTGAAATAGATAGCCAGAACAAAAAACAGGATAATACCAAATAGCAGGCCTCTCAAAATCCAGTTCTTCCCTTTAGATAAAGAGAATGCGATGCACAGCAAAGGGAAAAACATGGAGAGAACGGTGGAGTAATCAACGTGGTTGTAATAAATGCCACCGATTGCCTTTTCTACCTTCCGAAAATTGAAGCCTATCTGATAGTGACGATAAAAAATGACCATGGCGGTGGCAAGTAGCGGAATCAATACAATAAGGAAGCCCTTCTTAAAATCCTTCTTCTCCCGAAATACCAGCGCCGGAAGCACAAAGAAGGATACCATGAACCAGCATTTGGCAAGCAGGAATTTGATAGAAAACAGCAGTTCTTTTGAGAAAACAACGGCCACGATCAGCCATACGAACTGTAGAACGATAATAACAGTAAGGGGATTGCGCCACCACCAGCGGGGCATCAGCGCGGGATTCTTTGCCCACATAAGGACAAAGAGCAGCAGAAACACCCACATGATCGGCTCATCGGGTACTGATGTGGAAAGGGTGTAATTGAAAAACCATATCTGTATGGATAGTGGGATGGTAAAAAGAAATATCCAGTAAGCGGTCTTCCAGTTGGTGATGGCAAGCAGTAAAAAAAGATAAACAAACGGAACAGCCGCAAACAAGTATTCGCCGGTAAAAGCAAATAATGCAATACTCAATAAGAGCACTGCAAGACTTGCAATCCGTCCGAATTTGCTATGAAAATCTAAGAGTTGAAGCATTTATTCTCTTACTAAAACCACTTCACGATAATAGGTAGTCAGTAAAACATAAAGAATGCTGAAGAATAAGCCAAGAAAGAAGCATGCAGCAAGGATGATACCCAGTCCCGGACCTGCAGGATCAACCGGTGGCTTTGCTATCGTGATACTGTGCAGCAGGTTTACTTCGTTCGGCCCTACACCTGTTGAATACTGATTGAGTAAAGAGATATATTTAGCTCTGTCGGTAACCAACATATCCTTTATCGACTCATAATTCTGTATCAGCTCTATATAGCGACCCAGGTCCTTTCCATTCCCTTTAACGGTGCTGGTCACAAGGTTTTGCCTGTTAGGGCTGATGATGTCGTAAATGCCCGATTCGCTTCTAAGTCTTGTGAGGGTATCCGTCAGCGCATCAATAGAACTGTCAATATCTTTTAGCTTATTATGGATGGAGTTATAAACGTTCTCCTTCCTGGTATTGTAAAAATTGAGATAGCCACTGCCTATCTGCTTCACACTCTCATTAGCCACATTCGCAGCCAATACGGGGTCCTTATCCGTAAAGGAAAGATCGAGCAATTTATATTCTGTGCGTTTAATATCCAGTTGTTTATTAAACTGCTGCTTCAGCTTATTCCTTTCGTAAGGATCACTCAGGCTGAGGTTGTTTGCCTTGTCAAAGCCGGTGTTAGCAATGATCTGAGCGATGATAGTATCACTTTCTGAAAGTGCGATCACACGATCAATATCATCTTCATCTCCGAAATAGTCTGTATAGCGGCTATCTGCACCTGCAAAGATGCTGGAGCGGTCTGTGTATATCGGATTGCTGACAAAGAAGGCTGCTTTGGCCTCGTATTTCTTCTTCCTGACAAGATGAAAAACCAGTCCTAAAACCATCGCCGCCAATGTTACGATAATGATGTACCGCTTGCGTCGTTCAATGATGCGGATAATATCCACGAGGTCAAAACGAGGAGTGCTCATTGTAGTGTGTATGATTAAATTGAAGTTGTGCTTGTGATCGGCAAATTTACATTACTGTTTCTCCCGCCTGCATTTTTTCTGCATTTTCTGCAAACTGTAAGGCCTGTATCATATCATCAATATTGCCGTTCATAAAATCGTCAAGATTGTAAATCGTCATATTGATGCGGTGATCTGTGACCCGCCCTTGTGGATAGTTATATGTCCTGATCTTGGCAGACCGGTCTCCCGTACTTACGAGGCTCTTTCTTCTTCTCGATATCTCTTCCTCATGCTTGCGCACCTGCTCTTCATAAAGCTTGGTTCGCATCATTTGTGTGGCCTTTTCGCGGTTGCCGAGCTGTGTACGCTCGGTCTGGCAAGTGATAACCGTACCGGTAGGAACGTGGGTAAGGATAACCTTAGTTTCTACTTTATTCACGTTCTGGCCACCTGCGCCACCACTTCGCGCGGTTTCCATCTTCAGATCGCTTTCTTTCAGTTCAAAGTCTATCTCTTCGGCTTCAGGCATTACCGCTACCGTAGCAGCCGAGGTGTGTACACGACCGCTCGCTTCTGTTGCCGGCACACGCTGCACACGGTGTACACCACTTTCAAACTTCAAAGTGCCATATACATCATCGCCTACCACTTCAAGCTGCAGCTCCTTATATCCGCCAACTGTACCTTCCGTTTCAGAAACGATAGCCATTTTCCAGCCCTTTCTTTCACAAAATCGCGTGTACATTCTGGCGAGGTCACCTGCAAATAAACTGGCCTCATCTCCACCAGTTCCTGCGCGAACTTCTATGATGGCATTCTTCTCATCCTGCGGATCTTTCGGTATCAGAAGCTGCTTTATCTCTTCCTCGAGCTCTTCTTTCAGCTTCTCTGAGCGGTCCAGGTCTTCTTTGGCCATATCGCGCAGATCAGTATCAGACTCGGTAGCCAGTACTTCCTTTCCAAATTCTATTCCTTCAAGGCAGGCCCTGTATTTCTTATATGTATTTACAATAGGTTCCAGTTTGCGATATTCCTTGCTGACAGCAGAGAACCGCTTATTGTCGCTTACTATTTCAGGGTTTGTAAGCGCAACGCCCAGATCGTCAAACTTTGCCTTTATCGCTTCAAGCTTATCAAGCATAAAACTATATTCTCCTTTATTATTTTATTTTTTATTGTGATCAGCTACCAGGCAACATCGTTGCATTCTTGTATGGATTTCCGTCTGTTTAGCATACTAACCAAGCGAATGGCAGACCAGATGCAGTAGGCCAATGCGCCAAAAAACAAACCGTTAACCCTGAAACAGGACTAACGGTTTATTAATATTTTCTATTCACTACAAAGTACGTTTCACTTCCACCTCATCGTAGCCTTCTATAATATCGCCGACACGGATGTCATTGTAGTTCTTAATGCTCATACCACATTCATAACCTGCAGCCACTTCCTTCACGTCATCTTTGAAGCGTTTCAGCGAAGCAAGCTCTCCGTTATAGACCACGATACCATCGCGTACAAGGTTCACCTTAGTGTTTCTTGCGATCTTTCCGTCAAGTACATAACAACCGGCAATCGTTCCGATACCACTGATCTTAAACACCTCACGTATTTCAACATTGGCAACCGTCTTACGTTCCACTTTCGGTTCAAGGAGACCTTCCATCGCACTCTTCACTTCTTCAATTGCATCGTAGATGATCGAGTAAGTTCTGATCTCAATATTTTCCTGCTCAGCGAGACGGGATGCCTGCGTAGAAGGACGAACCTGGAAGCCGATGATGATGGCGTCGGAAGCGGTAGCCAGCAACACGTCTGATTCGGTGATCTGACCTACGCCCTTGTGTACCACATTGACTGCTACCTCTTCTGTAGAGAGCTTTTGCAGGGAGTCACTCAAGGCTTCTACCGAACCGTCAAAGTCACCTTTGATGATCACAGCCAGCTCCTTAAAGTTTCCTAATGCCAGACGACGTCCGATCTCATCGAGCGTGATATGCTTACGGGTGCGAATACCTTGCTCACGCAATATCTGTGAACGACGATTGGCAATCTCCTTTGCTTCGTTTTCCTCTGCGTAAACCTTAAACTTCTCACCTGCCTGAGGCGCACCATTCAGACCAAGCACCTGGACCGGCGCTGAAGGTCCCGCCTCCTGAACACGTTGTCCACGTTCATTAAACATCGCCTTGATCTTACCATAGTACTGCCCGCAGACGATCATATCGCCTTGCTCCAGTGTACCGTTTTGAACAAGTATCGTTGCCTGATAGCCACGACCTTTGTCCAGCGAAGCTTCAATAACAGAACCGCTGGCAATCCGGTCAGGGTTTGCTTTCAGTTCCAGTAGTTCCGCCTCCAGCGCTACCTTTTCAAGCAGCAGATCTATGTTTATTCCTTTCTTAGCTGATATTTCCTGACTTTGGAATTTACCACCCCAGTCTTCCACCAGGATATTCATACCAGCCAGTTGTTCTTTTATCTTTTCAGGATTTGCACCTTCTTTATCAATCTTATTGATCGCAAATACCATCGGCAGATTTGCGGCCTGCGCATGGGAGATAGCTTCTTTCGTCTGAGGCATGATCGCGTCATCCGCAGCTACCACAATAATGGCTATGTCTGCCACTTTCGCACCACGGGCACGCATCGCGGTAAACGCTTCGTGACCTGGGGTATCGAGGAAGGTGATCATTTTACCATCGGCAATTGTTACTCTGTAGGCACCGATGTGCTGGGTGATACCACCGGCTTCACCTGCAACCACATTCGCACTACGTATGTAATCCAGCAATGACGTTTTACCATGGTCTACGTGACCCATGATGGTAACGATCGGTGCGCGTGGCACTACCTCTTCGTCTTCATCTATCTCATCTTCTTCCTCTTCAGTAGACTGCTCGAGGTTAATGAATTCTACTTCATAACCAAACTCTCCTGCAACAAGTTCTATCACTTCCGCATCGAGACGCTGATTGATAGACACCATGATGCCGAGACCCATACACTTGCTGATCACATCAGCAAAGCTGACGTCAAGCAGATTGGCAAGCTCACTTACCGATATAAATTCTGTTAGTTGTATTATGTTATCCGAACCTGACTCTTCAGCAGCCCGCTTTTCAGCCATCTCCTCACGCTTGTTACGGCGATATTTGGATTTATGATTTTTCTGACGGGAGTTTCCGGCAAGTTTTGCCTGTGTCTGACGAATCTTTTCCTGTATAGCTTTTGCGTCAATTTCCTGCTGTTGCTGTGTCTGCGGAGCGTTACGGTTCGGCCCTCTCCTGTCATTACTACGGCTACGATCAAATTTGGCGCCGCCACCACCCTGGTGTTGTCCTCCACCAGCCTGGCCAAAACGCTGTCCGCCGCGATCAGGACGGTCGCCTCTCTGCGCGCCTGGTCTCTGATCAGGTTTAAAGGTTTCTGGCTTCTTTTGAAGAGGTATTCTCTTCCTGTTCCGCTTCTCTTTACTTTCTGAACTTGTATTGGCAACCGGGAGCGTTATTCTTCCAATGATCTTCGGGCCTTCCAGTTTTGGCGCCTTCATTTCAATGTGCTCCGGCTTATCACTTTCCTCTTCCTTCGGTGTTTCCTTCGGCGGTACGATAGCTGCGGGCTTTGCTTCTACCGGTTTGGGGTTTTCCTGTTTGGCGGGTGCTTCGGGCTGTGCTTCCGCTTTCGGTGCCCTTGCCTTCTTAACAGGCTCTTCTTTTGGTTCTTCTTTTGTGGCCTTTTTCTTCGCTGCTCCTTTTTTAGGACGCGAAGAAAGGTTCATCTCATCGAGATTGATCTTCCCTAAAACGTTAGGTCGTTCGAGCTTCGGCGCTTTGATATCTACTTTATTACCTGTCGCTTCCTGTTCTTCTGTCCCGGCTACTTCAGGAGCGTTATCTTCTTTTGCAACTACTTCCTCAACCTCCGGCTCCTGGGTCTTCTCCTCTGCGACTGGCTCAGGCTGTGCAATCTCCTCCGCTATTGGCTGAGGCACTTCCTTAACCGGCTCCTCCTCCTTTTCCTTCACTACAGGCACTTCTTCCTTCTCCGGCACTATCTCCTCTTCCTTCTTCTCTATTACTTCTTTCTTCTCTACTACAGGGGGTGCTGGAATTTCCTCAGCTTTTTGAGGTACAATTTCCGGCTCTTCTTTCTTTTTGTCAATCAATGAACCTTTAGGCAATGCAATCTCTTCGCTCTTGCGTTTAGCCAGTCTGTCCTGTGCAAACTCGCCCTGCAAAGCGTCGTACATTTCTTCAGTAAGCTTGGTGTTGGGATTACTAGCATTAATCTCAAAGCCTTTTCCTGTAAGAAATTCTAAAAGCGTCTCCTTACCAATGTTAAATTCCTTGGCTGCTGCCAGTAATCTTGGTGTTTTCGTTGCTGTTGCCATTCGAATATTTAGTCAAATAATAATCGCTGAGGTTGTATCCCGATCTATTTAACCGTAAACTACAAACCTACGCTATTTTAAGCAATTAAGCTGTCTTTGAACAGCGTAACCACAGTATTTACAAGGTGTTTAACACCAGCCTTTCAGCTAGTAAAAACTATTCCTGCTCGCTTTGAAATTCCGCCTGAAGAATGCGCTGTACATCTTTCACAGTTTCTTCTTCAAGGTCAGTTCTGCGCACCAGTTCTTCCACCGAAAGTTCCAGTACACTCAAAGCCGTATCACAGCCAATCTTCTTAAATTCATCAATTACCCACTCGTCAATCTCATCTGCAAATTCATCAAGGTCGATATCGTAATCAATTCCCTCTTCGCGAACATCGCGGTACACATCAATACTGACGCCGGTAAGCTCCTGTGCCAGCTTAATATTCACACCTTTCTTACCGATAGCCAGCGAAACCTGATCTGGTTCGAGGTAAACATCCGCATGATGCTCCTCGTTGTTGATGTCCATACGATTGATCCGTGCGGGGGTCAATGAACGCTGAATAAGCAACTGAAGGTTGTTGGTAAAATTGATGATATCAATATTTTCATTGCGCAATTCACGAACAATGCCATGAATACGACTTCCTTTCATACCTACGCAGGCACCAACCGGATCAATACGATCATCATAACTTTCTACAGCTACCTTAGCTCTCTCACCCGGCTCGCGAACGATCTTTCTCACCACGATAAGTCCATCCATGATTTCAGGCACCTCTATTTCCAGCAGCTTCTCAAGGAATGAAGGGTGAGTACGGCTCAGGATAATGATCGGACTATTGTTCCGCATTTCTACCTTTTTCACAACAGCACGTACCGTTTCTCCTTTCTTAAAAAAGTCTGTAGGTATTTGCTCCGACTTCGGAAGGATCAGTTCATTTCCTTCATCATCAAGCAGTAATATTTCCTTTTTCCATATCTGGTACACCTCACCGCCAATGATTTCGCCAATGCGGTCAGCATATTTATCCAAAAGGTTCTTCTTCTTCAGGTCGCCGATACGTGCGGCAAGGGTTTGCTTGGCAGCAAGAATGGCACGACGGCCAAAATCCAGCACATTCAGCTCTTCATACACCTCTTCACCAACACCGAAGTCCGGGTCTATCTTTTGCGCTTCTGCCAGTTCAACCTCCAGATTATCATCTTCAGAAAAGCCGTCTTCTACAATCGTACGGCGTCGGAAGATTTCAAGGTCGCCCGTTTGGTCGTTTACAATCACGTCAAAGTTTTCGTCAGTACCATACTTTTTGCGAAGTAAGGTTTTGAAAACATCTTCAATCACTTTCATGAGGGTGGGACGGTCTATATTTTCGGCGTCCTTAAACTCCTGAAACGACTCAATTAGATTGATGCTTGCCATGTTGATCCATTTTATTTTGTCCCCCCGGAGGGGTACTTTTTTAAAAAACTATTTGAACTACGATTTTTGTTATGTCAGTGAAAGGAATTACTTCCTGTTTTGTTTCCTTTTTCTTCGGTATCCTGGTTTCCAAAACGATCTCATCGTCCCTCACTTCTTTTAAAACGCCCGTTTTTTCCTGTCCTTCCTCTGCAAGTATTACAGCCACGGTACGTCCGATGTTCTTTTTATATTGCCTTACAGACATAAGCGGCTCGTCTATACCCGGACTGCCGACCTCAAGAGAGAAATTGCCATCAGGGAAAAGGCCGCTTTCTTCTATCAGACGATAAAGCTTTCGGTTCACCTTTGCGCTTTTGTCGATAGACAGACCATCGTCTGCGTCCAGAAAAACTTCAATATTGTTAACAGGCTTTATTTTTACGTTTACGATAAAAATGTCAGTGCCTTCGAGTAATGGCTCTAAAAAAACCATTATCTGATCTAATACGTCTGCCATAGATAAAAAACAAGGGAACACTGTCGTGTTCCCTGTCTATTCAATTATTTCCGCTGCAAATTTAGTACATTTTTTCATTTTAAAAAGCAATAATCGTTATGTAATTATATTTTTATTAACGGAGGGGCATTTGTCCTTCGTTACCTTTGTGTCCTTATGTTATTCAGAATTTTGCTTTGGGCTTTTATACTTGGAATGATCTTCAGATTTATCGGAAGGTTCATATTCCCTATTATGAATATCACCCGCGTGACCCAGGACCGTCTGCGGCAGATGCAAAAGCAGATGGAAGACATGCAGCAGCAAAAGACACCTCCCCGCCCTTCAAGTCAGGTAGAAGAGGGTGAATATATAGAATATGAAGAGGTAAAGTAAAGCGACTTTAATAATAAAGAAGAACGCGCAGACCGGTATGGCCTGCGCTTTCTTTTTTTCTAATATACCAGCTTTTACTCAATCACTATCTTTTTCGTAAGTCTTTCTGCCCCTGCTCTTATCTCAATAAAATATACCCCTTTCGCTAAATCAGCTACATCTATTTCCTTGCTGACGCTGTTACCAAAAGCATCAACCGTCTCTTTTCTCAACTCTTTACCTGTGATGTCAGTCAATGATAAAATATAATTACTTACCTGCTGCTTTACCGTAAAGCTAATGGTACATTTCGCTCTTGCCGGGTTTGGGAAAATACGCACGTTCTGCAGATTGCTTACTTCCTCTATGGCTGTTGGATACAAATCGAAACCGAAATCAAGAAACATTTCCAATTTCTGCGGTATCATTGTGTTGGACTTTCCCGAGGACAGCATATAAAAAGGCAAGGGCGTAAATTGACTACACAAAAAATCGCAATAGTTCATTACCACTCCGGAATCCATATACATTGATACAACCATGTTTTGGGCGGGATCAAAATAAAAACTGTCAGTTTCGTTCCGCAAAGGCATTTTCATCCAGTCGCCTAGTGAGGTACCCATTTCGAGGCTGTCCGCCTTTGCTACAAGCGTGAGATTAGAAAATAAACGAGTGGCTGTTTCTACGTTAGTGAGTGATGTATGGCCCAGGGAGACGTTAAGCTTGTAGGTTTTACAACCGTTTGAAAACTCCCCCGTTCGCAAATACACATTCTTTATCCTGCCGTATGGAGGATTATTTTTAAAGCTGTCTGCAATGCAAAGACTTTGAATTACTCCCGAATCACTTATCAAAGCAATATCTGAAGTAGGCGGGACACCAACACCTTGCGGATGATAATCTATGTAGTATTGCGGCGTAACCTGTGCAAAGGCAGCGCATATTACTAACAACGCCGGCAGGAGAATAAGTAGCCTTTTCATAGTCTATCTACAGTTTTGTGAACATTAAATTATAAAAATCTTTAGAGTTTTCGTGTAACAGATATTTTGTGATAATACTTGAGGGCATACACATTCGCCACATTAACCACATTTCCCACTTGCTCTCCCCGTAACAATGTATACTTTTGCGCCTCAAATTGTTAATCACACTTTATGAAGCCATTAGTCTACATTCTATCACTGTTCATCAGCATTTCAGCATTCGCACAAAACGCCAAAACAGATAAGGTTTACCTTAATAACGGTTCCGTACTGGAGGTAAACGTAAAAAAGGTCACTCCTGACAATATTGAATATAGCTACCCTAACGAAACCGCAAGGAACGAAGAACAAACGCAAAACATAAGAACCATCGTTTTCGCAAGCGGCCGTGTGCAACAGTTCAATACCGGTAATAGCGATACCGCTCCTTCCTCTGCTCCTGCTGCTATCGAATATAAGGCAATAGAACCTAACACGCTTGCCATACTTCCTGTTGCTTTCTTCGATAAGAACTCTGGAAAATTGTATGAAGATCATTCAAAACTTGCGCAGAGCCGCATTTATGATTTCTTTGAAGATGATCTTTCCAAGATTGCACCACTGAAGATGCAGGATACAAGAACTACCAATGCGGCATTGAGAAAGGCAAATATCGACTACGCACAGCTGGACGAAACGCCTATTGAAGATCTTGAAAAAATACTGGGCAGCGAATATCTCGTGCTTAGCAAAGTGACCAGTGAGGTAAAGTCTAAATCTACCCTGAACGAGACCACTTATGGCGGTAAAGAAAAGAAGGGCAATAAAGAGACTGGCGCTGTGCATACCACAAGCAGTGTAGATGAGGAAAAGAGCTACTATTATGTAGTAGTACTCGAAATCTATAAAGGCAATCAAAAGATATATAACGAAACAAGAAAGCCTTTCCTTAATATGGAAGATAGCTGGAAAGATGCTATGGAGTATATGCTGAAACGCGCTCCTATCTACAAAAGGAAGTAAGGGTGATGGAGAATTGATAATTCACCTTAGAATGCCCAATATCAAAACCAGGATTCTCATTTTTTGTAAACAAGCAGGGTGCAGACCTGTGTGTCTGTCCTGGTATACATGTCCATTGGGGCGAACACATAGGTTCGCCCCTACGTGTCTGATCTGACGTATTGCACATGTGTGGAACTTTTCATAATCTCTTTGCCAAAACCACCCTATCTTATTCAAGTTCTTTCCATGTATGCGCGAGTCCTTTCAGAGCCTCGCACAGAACAGAATTCCGTGGAAAGGGAAGTGTAAAAGCGCTTAACCACGGCTTTACAACGGATTAACCACAAAATAGGAAGGACCACTCCTTTCGTTGCTATCTCATACAAACTGGCTCAGAGCGACCGGAGGGACGTCCGGCACTCATTTTTCGATGTGCAAAGGCGACATTTCGATATGGAAATCCTATTTCTCGATGTCGAAAAGAGGCAACTCGATGTCGAAAACTCATTTCTCGACATCGAAAAACGTCACTCGACATCGAAAAAGGGCAACTCGAAAACAAGCCTTTTGATATGTAAAACCAAGCGTGGCGCAAGCCTTCGAAGGGACGTGAAATATATGCGAAGGTATTCTGCAGTGCATTCTTCAGCTTACCGTCTGGCGCGAGCCTCCGAACGAACCTAAACCAGCATATGGGGCCTCGACGAAGACACAGAGCCACCCGCCCTATGCCCGAAAAAAATAGAATCCTACCTTCGACGACATGAAATTATTGATAGCGATTTTATTACAATTAGGACTTTCGCTGAGTGCCTTTGGTCAGCAGAAGCATAACAACCTTTCAGCGGAAACCAAGCCTTTCGTGTTGGGCGTAATAGATGAATTGCCATCGAAAATCCTTTCTGAAAAAAGAATCCTAAACATCTATCTGCCGGAAGGATATAACCCGAAGGACTCGGTACGCTATCCGGTGGTATATCTGCTGGATGGTAGCGCGGATGAGGATTTCATCCATGTTGTGGGACTTTATCAATTCAACAGTTTTCCCTGGGTTGCAAGAGTGCCGAAATCAATCATTGTGGGCATTGCGAACATCGACAGAAAGCGCGATTTCACCTTTCCTACATCAGTGGCCGAAGACAAAAAGAAGTACTCAACAACGGGTGGCTCAGCTAAATTCATAAAGTTTCTGGAAAATGAACTGCAACCATACATTGAAAGCAAGTATAAGACGAATGACCATCGCACTATAATTGGTGAATCTTTAGGAGGTTTACTAGCTACGGAAATTCTTTTAAAACATCCTTCTCTGTTTGACCAATACATTATTATCAGCCCTAGTCTTTGGTGGGATAATGGTTCGTTACTCAATCAGGATGGTGCTGTTCTTAAAAGGGATTTTACCCAACCAATAGCAGTGTACATAGGTGTAGGTAAAGAAGGTTTGACTCCGACGGATCCACCGAGGGTAATGGAGGTAGATGCTAATGTGCTGGCAGACAAGATCCGCAGTTCGAAAAGCAAATCTGTAAAGGTATATTTTGACTATCTGCCACAAGAAAACCACGCAGGGATAGCCCATCAGGCTCTGTATAATGCTTTAAAGCTGCTTTCGACGGCCAAGTAATGGCTTCCAACGCTTGGAGAACACAGAGAAAAACAAAAACCTGCCACTTTACGGCGGCAGGTTTTTATAACATCATTCAGCTAATAATTATACTTCCAGTAGTGCCTGTACAGGGTCTTTGCCTATCAGGAGTAACTCAGGATTTTCAAGCAACTCTTTTACTCGTACAAGGAAACTAACAGACTCTCTTCCATCAATAATTCTGTGATCGTAGCTTACGGCCAGATACATCATTGGACGGGCCTCTACTTTACCATTCACCACTACAGGGCGCTCTTGTATCTTGTGCATGCCGAGAATAGCGGACTGCGGAATATTGATGATGGGAGTGGACATGAGAGAACCAAATACGCCACCATTAGTAAGGGTAAACGTGCCTCCTGTCATTTCTTCCATGGTCAGTTTGTTCTCACGTGCCTTCTTTGCAAGCTCTACCACCGTTGCTTCAATCTCTGCCATACTGAGGCTTTCCGCATTCCTTATCACAGGTACCACCAGACCCTTCGGAGCCGAGACGGCTATCGAAATATCACAATAATCATGGTAAATGATCTCTTCGCCATCAATATATGCATTCACTGCAGGCCATTCCTGTAAAGCGATACAAACTGCCTTTGTGAAGAAAGACATGAAGCCAAGACCCACGCCGTGCATTTCCTTAAATGTTTCCTTATACTTGCTCCGTATCTCCATGATACGACTCATGTCTACCTCGTTGAAAGTAGTGAGCATAGCAGTGGAATTTTTCGCCTCCACCAGTCTGCGCGACAATGTCTTACGCAGATTGCTCATTTTTTCGCGGCGCTGATTGCGGCTAAAAGCTTCTGCTCCACCCTTTTTGCCAGGATGAGACAACGCTTCAAGGACGTCATGCTTCAGTATCCGTCCCATAGAGCCGGTACCCTTCACTTCAGAAGGCTTTACCTGCTTATCAGCCATGATCGATTTGGCAACAGGAGTGGCTTTTACGTCAGGCATTGCGCTTCCGGCAGCTTTCTTCTCTTCTGCTTTTGGCGCTTCTGCTTTCTTCGTCTCTGCCTTAGGGGATTCTGGCTTCTCTGCTTCCACTTTCTGCCCCTCGGGCCTTGCCGCAGCTTCGTCTATTCTACATGCTATATCACCAATATTAAGCGTATCTCCTTCTTTGGCCACAGTGTGTAAAACGCCAGCCTTTTCTGCATTTAGTTCAAAAGTGGCTTTTTCAGATTCAAGTTCACAAAGCAGCTCGTCGCGCTCCACCCATGCCCCATCCTGTTTCAGCCATTTTACTAAGGTTACCTCATTGATTGATTCACCTACCGAAGGCACTTTAATATCTATCATGGAAAATAAACGATGTTTTAGCGGGGTGCTAAATTAGCAAACCACGGCGGATAAATCAAAAATGCAGCAGGAGAGCATAATAGCGTATTAGAGAATAGTCAGTTATCGTCGCGCTATGGGCGTAGTTTTTTAGAAGATAACAAAAGTCTTGCATGGAACTTAACCTTCCTGATATTGAAGGCTTATTGCTTGCCGCTTTATTAGGCGCCATTATCGGATTTGACCGTGAATACCGTGGCAAGTCAGCCGGATTCCGAACCCTTATGCTGGTCTGTCTCGGTGCTGCGTTGTTTTCTATAGTCTCCTTTAAAATGGCGTTGCTGGACCTTCATGGCCGCAGTGACGTGACCCGTATTGCTTCAAATATCGTCTCTGGTATCGGTTTTTTGGGCGCGGGCATCATCTTCCGGAGCGG
>DATJDP010000186.1:0-2707 GCA_035497355.1 Flavipsychrobacter sp. | reverse complement strand
GCTAAAAACAGAAAGCAATATAAGTATCACCCTTCATGGAATGTCGTGCGGAATCACACAAAATATTTTCATTTGTATGATTTCGGGCATGCTCTTCCGTCAGTTCGTGAACAATTAAAAAAAGACCTCGCAAAGCCGGGCCTGCCATTAGAAAAAGTATTGGCGGCAGTCGTTTCTCTGATGCAATGCACATGTATCAGGATAGGCAACAGCGTTTACGAAAAGCTGAACGGATCCTTCGGACTCACTACCTTAAAAGATCAGCATGTAAAGATTAAAGGCCAGGAAATGAAGTTTGCTTTTAAAGGCAAAAAAGGTGTCTATCACAACGTCACTTTAAAGAGTAAAAAGTTGGCGAAAATCGTACAGGCATGCAGAGATATCCCCGGCAAAGAACTGTTTCAATATTATGATGAAAACGGAGACAGAAAAAGTATCGATAGCGGAATGGTAAACAGCTATATTAAAGCGATTAGTAACGGCAACTTCACCGCAAAAGACTTCCGTACCTGGGAGGGAACACTGCATGCGCTGAATGCATTTAAGGGAATAGGCTTCAGTGAAACTGAGAAAGAAATAAAAAGAAAGATTGTAGAAGCACTTGACCTGGTTGCGGCTCAACTAGGCAATACAAGAACTGTTTGCAAAAAATACTATGTCCATCCCGCCATTATCGACCTATATAGCGATAAGAGGCTTGAAAAATATTTCAAGCAAATGGAACAAGAAGAGTGCGCCAGCACAAATCCAGGTCTTAGCCAGGAAGAAAAGATCCTCATGAAAATTCTGGAGGCCTATGGCAGCACAATTGTCATCTAAGCACTATACCCCAACCGTTACAGATTCCAGGTGAGCTGTACTCAAATTTGGATTTGACCTCTCGGCGTCCTCAATAGGTTGAAAGTTGGAAAGATTCTCGCCTGAACCCTTTCTTACGAGGGTTGTATGTTCATAATGTACAGATGGCTTCCCGTCGGCTGTTACTACAGTCCAGCCATCTTCAAGCGTATATACCTTATGCGTGCCGAGGTTAATCATAGGTTCGATTGCCAGTACCATTCCTTCCTTTAACCGCTTTCCATCGCCGCGCCTGCCATAGTTAGGCACCTGAGGATCTTCGTGTAGCTTTTTACCCACTCCATGTCCTACCAATTCACGCACTACACCATAGCCGTGCAACTTGTTTGTATAGTTTTCAACGGTAAAAGAGATATCTCCGACACGGTTATTTTCGTGTGCCTGCACGATTGCTTTTGCCAGAGATTCTTTCGTGACATGCATCAACTTCGAAACCTCCTCACTTACCTCTCCAACCGCAAAAGTATAAGCGTGATCTCCATGATAACCATTTCTATAAAAGCCACAGTCGACACTGATAATGTCTCCTTCTTTCAGTTCACGTTCATTGGGGAATCCATGAACAACAACTTCATTTACCGAGATGCAAAGCGAATAAGGGTAAGGATTATTTTTGGGTCCATAGCCCTTAAAAGACGGAATACCACCGTTATCCCTTATGAAGTCTTCAGCCATCTTGTCAATTGCAAGAGTTGTAATGCCAGGTTTCAGCATTTTTGCCACCTCAGTAAGCGTAGCCGTTACCATCAAAGCGTTCTTCCTGATTATATCAATTTCGTCCTTCGTCCTTATATGAATCATTAATCTTACTTAAATAAAAAAGCTTTTCCAAAGTTACGAACTAAGGAAAAGCTTTCTGTTAGAAAAAATATATTATTGAATTGCCGCAGGCTGCCGACCGGAAACACGACCTGTTTTCATCAATCCATCATATTGGCGCATTAAGAGGTAGCTCTCAATCTGTTGTAATGTATCAAGAATTACTGCAACGCCAATCAGCATAGAAGTACCACCATAGAAGGTCGCAAATCCGCTGGTAACTCCGAACAAAGCAGCAAAGCCCGGCAAAACACCTGCAATTGCAAGAAATATAGAGCCTGGCAAGGTAATACGATCCATGATTGTACCAATATAGTTGGCGGTTGGCTCTCCTGGCTTAATCCCCGGAATGAAGCTATTGTTGCGCTTTAAGTTATCTGCCATCTCCGTAGGATTAAAAATCAGGGCAGTATAGAAGTATGTAAACGCAATTACGAGTATGGCATAAATCAGATTGTACCAGATGTTAGTATAATCAGAAAGTGCACGAACGAAACCAGCAGCACTTTCATTATCTACAGCAAAACCAGCAATAGTAGCAGGGATAAACATGATTGCCTGCGCAAAGATAATTGGCATTACACCTGCCGAATTCACCTTCAACGGAATAAAATCGCGGGAGCCTGTAACCTCACGCGCGGCATTAGAGGAGCCAATGATACGACGAGCATAGTTCAATGGGATCTTACGAACACCTTGTGTCAGCAAAATTAAACCTACGATTACAGCGATGAAAACAGCAAGTTCTATGAGGAAGATAAGGAGACCACCACCGCCACCAAGATTCTTAGCATCGAATTCCTGAATCAACGAGTGCGGTAAACGAGCGAGGATGCCAACCATGATGATAAGGGAAGTACCATTACCAATTCCTTTGTCAGTGATCTTTTCACCCATCCACATTACGAATAGTGTGCCTGCTGTCAAAACAACAACAGTTGACAACCAAAAGAGAAACGGACTATATTCCGGAACCACCGCACCACCCGTTTGGGTACGCAAGTAAGCCACATAAGCACTTGCATGGAAC
>DATJDP010000185.1:0-15209 GCA_035497355.1 Flavipsychrobacter sp. | reverse complement strand
CAATATAAGGGATCACATCACCCGCTCTTTCTACCAAAACGGTGTCGCCGATATGGAGATCCTTTTCCCGAACTACATCTTCATTAAAAAGGGAAACCGAAGTGACGGTAACGCCGCCGATCGGCACGGGATCTATCTTGGCAACAGGTGTGATCGTTCCCGTTCTTCCTACCTGGAACTCTACTCTTCTCAATTTGCTGGTTGCCTGCCGCGCCTTAAATTTATAAGCTACTGCCCAGCGTGGGTGGTGAGATGTCATACCCATTCTGTCCTGTAGCTCGAAGGAGTTCACTTTTATCACCAGGCCATCTACTTCGTATGGAAGATCATCACGACGTGCTTCAAACGTTCCACAAAATTCAATAACCTCATCTATGGTTTTGAAACGTTTCATTTCCTTTACAGGCGTGGGAAAGCCGAGATTGTACAGATATTGCAGGGAGTCGTAGTGGTTAGCTTCTTCACCCGAAAGGGGCGAAGAGTTATTTTGCGGATGCACGTAGCTGATGTGATATAGCACTGCGGAGAGCCTGCGCTTGCGTACCTCTTCAGGGTCGAGGATTCGTAAGGTTCCCGAGGCTGCATTTCGGGGATTGGCAAGTGGCGATAAGCCTTCCTTGGCTCTTTGCTCATTGAAGGCCGCAAAGACTTCTTTATGTATTACCACTTCACCGCGTATTTCTATTTGCTCAATACCGTCTTTCGCAAAGGCGGCCGAGAGCGGAATAGACTTTATCTGGCGGATATTAGTAGTGATCTCTTCACCAGTCACGCCGTCGCCACGGGTTGCGCCGCGGACAAGTTTGCCATCGTCGTAGAGCAGCGAGATGCTGGCGCCGTCATATTTAGGTTCTACACAATATTCTATTTCGCTGGTGGCTGCATATTCTTTACACCGGCGGTCCCAGTCGCGCAAATCGGTAGCATTGTAAGTGTTATCCAGACTGAGCATGGGGACAAGGTGTGCTACCGGCGGAAATTTTTCACTTAGTCCTTTTGCCACCCGCTGTGTGGGTGAGTCCGCCGTGATCTCCGCGGGATAAGCCTCCTCCAAATCCTTAAGTCTTCGAAAAAGTGAGTCGTACTCATAGTCTGAAAATACCGGCTCGCTTTGTACGTAGTATTTCCAATCGGCATAATTAATTACCTCACGGAGCTTTCTCATATCCTGTCTCTGCGTTTCCAGCGGGCGGGTATCCTCCAGCAGACTTTTTCCCTGATCGAATAGATGCTTTTCCTGATCCGAAGTGTACATGGCGCTAAGTTAAACAGAAGGGACAATCTAAAATCACCGTGCGTTCCAGACCTCCCTAATTAAGCCACTGGTGTCTAACAGCAATCCAATTTTTATTAGAATTTGTTCCTTTTAACTGGGATTACGGTCAAAAGCATAGGTCAGAATGGCAGAACACCGGATTCCGAAGCGGTTTAATCCCCCCAAATCCTAAAGCAGGCACATCCTTGGCCTATATACCCTCAGTTCGGGGTATGAATGTGCATCAATGACAGTGAAAAGCTACGAGGATTTTTTATCCATTCGCGATTTCTCCTCCAGACGGACATAGGCTGTGCCTACGTCTTTTATAAGTCGCTGTATCGTTCCAATCGAGCATTTTCTCAAACTCTTTAAAGATTCTTTCAAACTCTTATGAGTTTGTCGCAAACTCATAAGAGTTTTTGTCAGACTCAATCAATATTGTGTCAATCTAATATTTGTTGGCCTTAAACTCAATTGAGTTTGCTTCAAACTCATATTTGCCAGAGCCGAACTCATATTTGTGCGAGTAAAACTCTTATTTGGCGGAGGTTTTTAAATATTGATTCGAAGCAAACTCAATTGAGTTGGAAAGAAACTCTTTTGAGTTGCAGAGAAATCAATTCAAGATTTTTGAACTCGAAAGAGTTCGGCACAAACTCGAAAGAGTTTAGAACAAACTCATAAGAGTTTCGGGCAAACTCATAAGAGTTTAAGACAAACAAATAAGAGTGTGACAAAAACTCATATGAGTGTGAGGCTAACAAATAAGAGTGTGATGCAAATGAACAAGGTATTGAGAAAATTGAAATAGACATTGAAGGAAGGCGAGGAAGAAATAAGAAAAAACACTAAAGCATCGCCGCCGTGAACTGTTAGTTTAAAGCAAACCTTAATTCATTTATGTCAGAACTAATGTTTCACCAGTTGATGAACCTCAAGTTCCTTTCCCCTTTTTGATTCAGCAACAACAAAAAAACCACCTCAATGTTTGAGGTGGCTTCTTCAAGACAAAGGATATATTCATTTATTTCTCGCTGTCCGCAGGCTTTTTCATAATAGCATACACTTCTATTCCAAAACCGATCATCATCAGGATTGGTGCTAAAGTGATCCTTCTAAAGCTATAGATTTCATCATAATTGAATTGATGCGGATCAGGGCTTTTGCCACCTGCCATCAGAGCAAGTCCGACCAGTATGAGCACTACTCCGGCAATCATCCATGTATAATTGCTCTTATCGAAAAGGAAGACCTGGTTTCCTCTTGGGTCATTGCTTTTCACAGTTGTTTTCTTTGTAGGCGTTGCCATATTATTTTTAAGTTTTTTGTTTAGTAAAGATCGTCCACGTGCATTTTCAGGTACTTTACCACAGAACGATGGGTGCTTATTAAAGAAATAAGGATACCGAGCACAATCATACCGGTCATTAGTATCACCAGCAAAGTAGGCTCATGGAGTGCACGCAGCGATGGTAGTTGATTTTCTGCGAATGAAATGACAAGCCATAGGCCCACAACAGCAAGAATGCCACTCATAAGGCCATTCAGTATGGCCCTCCGGTCGAATGGTTTTGTAATAAACCACCGCGTTGCGCCCACCATTTGCATCGTTTTGATAAGAAAGCGGTTGCTGAACATAGCAAGCCGAACGGTATTATCAATCAGAATGATGACTACTATAAAGAGCAGAAGCGAGATGGCACCAAGGATAATTCCGATCTTGCGGAAGTTAGCATTCATTTTTTCGACCACCCCGGTAGGGTAGCTAACTTCACGAACGATATTGCTTTGCTTTACAAATTGCTCAATCTTGGCAAGGCTATCCTGGTTTACATATGCAGAATAAAGCTTTAGATTGATGGATGTGTAAAGTGGATTGAAATCAAGTAACTGAGTAAAATCTTCGCCCCATTCTTTTTCAAAGTCCTTCGCAGCTTCTTCCTTCGTCGTGATAGCGGCGCTTCTTGTAAACGGCTGGCTCTCTAAAATAGCCTGCAGTTTGTTGGCCATTTCAGGCCGGGTATTGTCGTGAAGGATAATTTGCACTTCAATATCCTCCTTAAAGCTGCGGGTAAGGCCCCGTCCATTGATTACCAGCCAGCCAAGTGTTCCCAGCAGGAACAACACCAGCGATACTCCGATAATTGCGTAAACGTATGATGGTTTTGATTTTGGTCCGGTTGACATGAATGGTGCTTATCGCTCAAAAATATAAAAAAAAGAATAGCCGCTTGGCTGCACTTTTCTAAAATCAGCAAATGAAACCCTAACGCGGAAGATTTTAACAAATACCAAAGACAGATTTGTTTTCCGCAACTACTTTTTACTTTTATGCCATGCAGGATTTACGACCATTTTTTGAAGACCATCACTTCCTTGAAGATCATCAGCAGGGCACCTATCAGCATTTGCAATGGGGCGCAAATATTCCTTTTGCCAGCGCGAATAATTTTGACTGGGAAGATGCTGACATCATCATTCTTGGTTGCGGCGAAGCACGGGGAGAAAGCGAAGAAAACGCCTTTTCATTTGCGCCTGATGCAATAAGAGAACAACTGTATCAATTATACAACTGGCACCCATCGGTGAAAATAGCGGATGCAGGAAATATAAGGCAAGGCGCCACTTTAGGCGATACACGCGCCGCATTAAGAACTGTGCTTGAAGAACTGGAACGCGCAGGCAAAGTAGTGATTGTACTCGGTGGGTCTCACGACCTTACCTATCAGCAATATGAAGCATTTAAGAAAGCCGGCAAGGTGATCAATGCATCTGTAGCGGATATGCTTATGGATCTTGATGAGACTGAAGACGTCACATCACGAAGCTTCCTGATGGAAATGTTTACCGGTCAGCCCAACTTTATACGGCATTACAGCCATATTGGCTTTCAAAGTTATTATGTGCATCCACGTATGCTGGAGACGCTCGATAAGCTTCGCTTCGATTTCTTCCGCCTTGGCCGGGTACGTGAACACTTTGAGGATATGGAGCCGGTATTGAGGACGAGCAATCTTTTTAGCTTCGATATCTCTGCGGTGCGCTATAGCGATGCTCCGGTGAATACGGATAGCTCACCAAACGGCTTTACCGGCGACGAGGCCTGCACTCTGACCCGTTTCGCAGGAATGAGCGACCAGCTTTCCTCTTTTGGCATTTACGGGTACGACCCGAAAAAAGATCGCTACAGGATGACAGCAAAGCTTATTGCACAGATGATCTGGTACTTCATCGACGGTTATCAGATCAGGAAAACGGAAGCACAACTTACAGACCATGAAGAGTTTGTAGAATTTCACGTCACCTTTACCAGCAATGACACAATATTCTTAAAGAGCAAACGAACCAACCGCTGGTGGATGAAACTGCCTAATAATATGTTTGTTCCTTGTTCCTACAACGACTATCTCCTTGCAAGCAAAAATGAGATCCCTGAACGCTGGCTGAGAGAGCAGGAGCGCCTTGTGTAAATTCGATTGAAATATCCTGGCATTATCTTTTCCCTTTATAAGCATCAGTTTAAAAGTCTGCAAGTATGAAAAAGATAATATTGATAGCAGGTTGCCTTGCGTTTTGTGCTATGTCAACTAACGTATATGCTCAAAACGATGACCATTCAACACTTCAACATGTTGAGAAAGGCGTAAAAAAAGGCGCACACGAAGTAAAAAAAGGCGTTAAGCGCGGTGCACATGAAGTTGCTCAGCAAAGCTCGGAATTAAAAGCAGATGCAACCCATCATGAGCTGGAAACCAAGATGGGACCGCATGGAGAGGATGTTTTTGTAGATGATAATGGACGTTATTTTTATGTGGATCAGAAAGGACACAATGTTTATCTGAAAAAATCTGCACTCAGAAATAAGGCCAAAGACAAAAAGTAGAAATATGGCTTTAGAGAGGCTGTACGACCATCAGGCGTACGGCCTTTTTTTGTGCCCGAAATCTGATTGATGGAATTTCGCGAGATACGGTAGGTTTAACTCGTCTCTGTCTGCCGTGTTTTTTGGTTTTCGTAAGTGCTATACCCACTTCCACGCATAAGACAGTACTTTGCATAACATAGTATTGTTTTATTCCTTAGCTTTGCTTCTGTAAAAGACGGGCAATGAATATTGAAAATACAGAATCGCAAATGAGAAAGGGGCTGCTGGAACTTTGCATCCTGGGTATCATCTACAAGGAAAAAGAAGCATATCCGAGTGATATCCTTGAGCAGTTGAAGCAGGCTAATCTTATTGTGCTGGAGGGAACGATATACCCGCTGCTAACTCGTTTGAAAAATGCAGAAGTGCTAACTTACCGTTGGGAGGAATCGCCTTCGGGACCGCCCCGAAAATATTACTCACTTACAAAGTCCGGCCTGGAGTTTTATCATAAACTGCATGAAACCTGGACAGACTTAAGCAATGCAGTAAATCATTTAACCGCCTAAATAAAACAACAAACTATGCAAAGAATCATTCAAATCAACATCGCCGGCCGGTTGCTGCCGATTGAAGAAGACGCTTATACGACGCTGCGCGACTATATACGCACTCTGGAAAGGCATTTCGAAAGTGTACAGGGGAAGGACGATATTATTCAGGACATAGAATATAGAATTGCCGAGCTTTTTTCTATTCGCTTGCAAAGCGGCACTCCTTCTATCGATAGCAGCGACGTACGAAAAGTAATAGAAACTTTAGGACCCGCCTATACCCTTGGTGCTGAAACAGCAGAACCCGTAAGCCCCTACCTTCCGGGACCTTATACCGGAGATAAAAATACAAGGAGCACCAACAGGCGCCTTTATCGCAATCCCAATGACAAGATGTTAGGTGGCGTTTGTAGTGGTATTGCTAATTACTTTGATATTGATCCGGTAATTATAAGGCTAATTATGGTCGTACTGTTCCTGAGTGCAGGTATCGGTTTGCTTGCTTACATCATAGCCTGGATTGTGATTCCATTGGCGCGAACGCCTCAGGAAATGGCCTACATGTCTGGCGGGGAGCCGATGACGTTTAATTCACTAAAAAAGAATATGGGTGAAGAACTGCAGGGGTTGAAAGAACGTGGAGAAGACATGAGCAGAGAATTGAGGGACTTCTTCAGCAAGAAGAAATAAGCATGTCTCCGAATAATGCCGGTGATTGCAAGATTGATGATTAAAGCATCTTGCAGTCGCTGGCACATACACCTACCCTTCCTCTACAGCCATCCCATCCTCCAGCATTGCTTCTTCTACAAGCTTTGGTGGTAGTGTTTTAGATGTCTTCGCCTGATAGCCTTTCATTTGCTCGGCCTGAGCAATGGCATTGCCCCTTCCCTTTACAAGTTGCTTTTGTGCTTCCTGCCAGCAGTCCTGTGCCCTTTGTAGCTGTAGACCCACCTTGTCAAAGTTTTCGACGAATAGCACCAGCTTGTCATAAAGTTTGCCTGCCCGTGTTGCAAGATGATGCGCTTCTTTATTGATATTATCCCGCTGCCACATATCTGCTATTAGCTTCATCGCTGCAATAAGGTTCGCAGGACTGATCAATAATATCTTTTTGTTGTATGCATATTGCCACAGTGCAGTGTCAGACTGCATTGCCGTTATATAGGCAGCTTCTACAGGCACAAACATCATTACGAAATCAAGCGCATTATTGATGTCCTGATACGATTTACTACTCAATCCATCTATATGGTTCTTAAAGGAACGCAGTAAGCTATTGACCGCTATTGCCTGTTCATCTTGCGTAGTTGAGGCACAGTAACTCTCATAGTGCAGCAGCGAAACTTTCGCATCTATTACCACTGCGCGGCTATCCGGGTACTGAACCACAATGTCTGGCTGTATTAGTTGTCCTGCGTCGTTTCTTGATTGCTGCTGCACGAAATAATGAATGTCTTTCTCCAGGCCAGCATACTGCAACATGCTTTCCAATATCATTTCGCCCCAGTTTCCCTGCTGCTTCACATTGCCGCGCAGCGCATTTGTGAGATTGTTTGCCTGTTCTGATAGCCCCTTGTTCAGCTCCATCATTTGCTTCACCTGCTCGCGAAGGGATATCCGCTCCTCAGACTCCTTACTGCGCTTAGTTTCATATTCCTCTTTAAAGGTTCTGATCTGTTCTTTCAAAGGATCAAGGATCGTCTTTAGGTTCTGCTCCTGCTGCACGGAAAACTTTTCGGACTTTTCTTCCAGAACGGTATGAGCAAGGAGTTTAAATTGCTGTTCCAGCTTTTGGCTGGTATGCTCCATCTCCTCTTTCTGTCTCTGAAGCTTTTCTTCTCTGTGTCCCAGCTCAGATTGAAGTGTTGCCACCTGACCAGTATATTGCAATAAAGCCTGTTGGTGTACCAATTTCATAGCCTCCAACTCCTTCGCAGGTACCATGTCTTTTTCAATCACCGTCTTTCTGTAAAAGAAAACAGCAAGTGCCCCGAAAAGGAAGGATAGAACTGAGATTATTAAAGGCGTCATCATAAGAAGTGTCAATCAGAAAACATTCTCCAAAAGATAGCAAGAAATGTAGTAAATGCAAAAATCGCCCGAAGGCGATTTAAAGCTGTGGAGGATAACGGAGTCGAACCGATGACCTCTTGCATGCCATGCAAGCGCTCTAGCCAGCTGAGCTAATCCCCCGCAAAAGGCGGACAAATATAGCTACGCAACTATCATTTCCCAAAATCTTCCTACCTTTATTTTAAAGACATTCCCGGCTATGTGGCATCAGATTCTTACTTATTTCTATATACGCAAACGTAATCCTGACGAGCCAAGAAATACAAGTATCAAATTCATGCACGGAATGAACAGGATCTCCCTTTTTATGTTCCTGATTGCTGTGGTGATAATGCTTGTGAGGCTGATCAGAAATCTGTTTTGAGTACGTAATGCTTTATTTTCCTTCTGCCAGTTGGATGATCTCTTTTGCAGCGGTGGAAGATGCAGGAGTATTGCCCAATTGATGCCAAAGCTCGTTATAGTCGTCTTTCAGTTGACGAAGGTGAGCATTATTATGAAGCAATTTGTCTAGTTCTTCCTTTAGCTTTTCTTCATTCAGATCCTCCTGAATCAATTCTGTTACTACCGGCTTGTCCATAATAAGGTTTACGAGCGAGATGTATTTTACCTTCACAAGCCTTTTAGCCAACCAATAGGAAACGGCATTCCCTTTATAACATACAACCTGTGGGACACCAAAGAGCGCGGTCTCGAGAGTGGCGGTACCGCTGGTTACGAGGGCAGCTTTCGCCTGCTTCAACAGGTTATAGGTCTGATCTTTTGCCAGCAAAACGTTTTCTGAACCTATTAACTCCCGATACACTTCGTCCGGCATTGAAGGAGCCTCGGCAACCACAAACTGGTAGTCGGGAAAGTACTTTACCATTTTCAGCATCTCAGGCAGTTTTACCTGTATCTCCTGTTTTCTGCTTCCCGGAAGCAGTGCGACAACCGGCCGATCAGCAATAGGAGCAACCGGTATTTCTTTTTCCCTGGACACCACTTCAATTAGCGGATGACCAACATAGATCACTTTATATTCCCATCTACGATAAAATGCCTCCTCAAAAGGAAGGATGACGAGCATTTTGTCTACATCCCTTTTAATCTTTTTCACTCTGCCTTCTTTCCATGCCCATATCTGGGGCGATATATAGTAGGCTACTTTTATCTGTTGTTGTTTTGCCCATTCAGCGATGCGCATATTAAAGCCCGGGTAATCAATAAGCACCAACACATCCGGTTGAAAACGGAGAATGTCCTCTTTGCAAAATTTTATATTACTGAAAATGGTACCAAGATGCTTTATCACCTCGACAAAGCCCATAAATGCGAGATCGCGATAATGTTTTACAAGCGTTGCACCTGCCGCTTCCATACGATCGCCACCCCAGCAGCGAATCTCCGCGTCGGTATCCTGCTTATGTATCGCCTTTATGAGGTTGCTACCATGAAGGTCGCCGCTTGCCTCACCCGCTATGATATAGTATCGCATTGCTAGAACCTTGATTTGCACGATTCAGGAATGATTCCTGCCCCGTAACGCGAAGATAAAGTGCAAATTACCTTAGTGAAGAAAACGTTTCATAGTGGCAACTACCGTCAACGGCGCTAACGTCGTAAAAGTCTCAATTGTATTCTCTTCTCCGGGATATTAACTCTACCACACGAACTTAAGCATTACTATCAGCACAGCGTACAGCATGGTAGCAATGAGGATACCACGGGCTGTGAGATCAAGTCGCTTATTGGTATAATAGATGAAAGGAATTGCATTGGCCAGCAGACTCAGGCTCAATACCATAGCCGCGATTTTATGGTTATTGCTCAGCGTTTGTATAAATCCGCTGAGAGGCGTGCCTGTAAACTTTATCAGGTACATAACCAACATGCCGAGCATTGGGAAGACAATGCCGAGTATGAGACCAAGAACGGGTACGTTGCGCTTCATAAGCAAGTAAATAGGATGCTAATATACAAATAGGAACATGCATTTTACATACAGTAGCCTGAAACGCTTACTTTTGTATCGTTTTTAAACCTTTGATATAGATGAATTTTCCTCTGAAGAATTTACCGGAACGTACTCAACAGCCGCGTGAATACGGCCTTACCATGGTCATGGATAAAGGCCTTGGACTTGACGCAGTAAAGGATTTTATGTCTGTGGCGGCTCCCTATGTGGATATTGTAAAGCTTGGATTCGGAACGGCTTTTGTTACACAGCACTTACGCGAAAAAATAGAGATATACCGCAGCTTTAATGTACCTGTTTATTTTGGGGGTACATTATTCGAGGCGTTTCTGATTCGCGATCAGTTTGAAGATTATATAGATGTCGTGCAGGATTACGGTATTAAGTATGTAGAAGTCTCTGATGGTTCGATCACTATTCCACATGCGGAAAAATGTGGCTATATAGAAAAGCTGGCTCAATATGTAACGGTATTATCTGAAGTTGGCTCTAAAGATGCTACGAACATTATGCCTCCTTACAAGTGGATCCAACTAATGCGTGCCGAGCTTGAAGCTGGCTCTGCGTATGTGATCGCTGAGGCTCGTGAAGCCGGAAATGTCGGCATCTATCGTGATAGCGGAGAAGTAAGACAAGGTCTGATACAGGAAATCTTAACACAGATACCTTCTGAGCGCATCATCTGGGAGGCACCACAAAAAGCACAACAGGTTTATTTTCTTGAATTGCTTGGTGCCAACGTGAATCTCGGCAACCTTGCACCTGCAGAGGTTATTCCTTTGGAAAGCATGCGTTATGGCCTGCGTGGCGATACTTTCCATCTTTTCCTGGAGAAAAAGACTAAAATAAACACTGAAGATTTTTAAATTTAGAGGCGCTGAAAGGCGCCTTTTTTATGGCTACTTACGGTCTTATCGGCTATCCGCTAACACACAGCTTTTCCCCTGCTTACTTTTCCAACAAGTTTCGGCAGGAGGGTATTGACGCTGTCTATGAGAAGTATGAGCTGAAAGATATTTCGGAGTTCGGTGAACTGCTGAGGACTCGACCTGAAATACAGGGCCTGAATGTTACTATCCCTTATAAACAGTCCATTATTCCTTTTTTAGACGAACTGAGCGAAGATGCCAAAGCGATCGGTGCCGTTAATTGTATTGCCTTTAAAGACGGAAAGCTTGAAGGGCATAATACGGATGTCATTGGCTTTGAGAAAAGCCTGCTACCGCTTTTAAAGTCTGATCATCAAAAGGCTTTAGTGTTGGGAACGGGTGGCAGCTCATTGGCGGTGAGGTATGTGCTGGATCGCATAAATATCCCTTATCAGTTGGTCTCAAGAACCAAAAGCCCGGCAGCTATCACCTACGATGAGCTGAATGAGGCTATCCTTAAAGAGTACTTAATTATCATCAATACCACTCCTCTGGGCATGTTTCCCAATGTTGAGAACTGCCCACAACTTCCTTATCCGGCTCTCGGCCCCGCGCATGTTCTGTACGACCTTATCTATAATCCCGCGGAAACTAAATTCCTTGCCTTAGGGAAGATGCAGGGCGCTTATATTAAAAACGGATGGCAAATGCTTCAGTTGCAGGCCGATGCAAGCTGGGACATATGGAACCCATAACGAGTTGCTTGCTTTTCACATTTTTTAAGGGTCACTGGCACAGTATTGCTTGCTTCTTTAGCGTGAGATTCGATAATGGTCCGGTAGAAAAAAGATATGACGATAAGATGAACCAGTGAAGCTAACCGGAAACCAAATATGAAAATCTCGACAAAGAAGGCTGTACCTACGTATTGCCTTCTTTTTATTTTGGGCCTTTCCACCATAGAGGCGTCGAGCGCAGAGAGCGATATATAATTTATTTGATCCTTATCAATCCCCGTTTTAATCCTTTCCATCCTGGCCGGTTTACATAATCGGGAAAAAGCAGCCATATTGAATTTTTCCGGCTTTTAAAATGCTTTGCTTTCTACTTGCTGCACCTTTGCCCCGCTTATATCAATATAAATGCAAAGACTTCTATTTCTTTCTGTTTTTATCGTTGGCTTCTCTTCTGCAAATGCACAATTCAGAACACCGGCACAACAACAGGTGCTGACTAACGAGGATTCTCTCAATGCCGGTGTCCACAGCCAAAAGACCGTGATATCGGGATATGGCAGCGCTTTTTATCAGCGCGACTTTAATATGGAACATTCTAAGGCTACCCTTGAAAGGGCAGTACTTTTTGTAGGTCACCAGTTTAACGAGCGGATATCTTTCTTCTCGGAGCTGGAAGTAGAAAATGCGCTGGTAGCCGGTGGAGAAGAGAAAGGAGAGGTAGCGATGGAACAGGCTTTCCTGAAGTTTAATATCAATCCGAGAAACTATCTGGTAGCCGGTTTGTTCATTCCTCGTATCGGTATTCTTAATGAAAACCACCTGCCGGTAAACTTCAATGGTGTAGAGCGTCCGCTCGTAGAGACATGGGTGATCCCTGCTACATGGCGCGAACTTGGCATCGGCTGGTATGGTTCCTTAAATCGTGTACCGCTCAATTATTCTATCGCTGTAGTGAATGGCTTGAATAACGAAAACTTTGAACATGGCACAGGTATTCGTGGAGGAAGAATGGAAGGAAGCAACGCTCCCGCTAATAATCTGGCGGTGACAGCAGCCCTGCAAACGCATTTCAGTGACTTTAAATTTCAGATATCCGGCTACGCCGGCGGCACTACAGGCTTAAGTAAAAGAGGTGCCGATAGCCTTGGGCTTGATGGCGGCGCTTTTGGCACTCCTGTCTTCCTTGGTGAAGCGGATGTACAATACAATCGGAACGGCATTGCCGCAAAGATTCTCGGCACTTATATCTCACTACCTGATGCCAGAAAGATAAACCGTGCCTATGCCAAAAACCTTGCAAGCGGCATGTATGGCGCCTATGCAGAACTGGGTTATGACTGGCTTTATCCAAGACACAAACAAGCGCAGTTCATTACTTTTGCACGTTATGAGGTGCTTGATCTGAATGCTTCCACTCCTGCTTATCCCGACGCTATATACGATGGTACGCTGAAGCAAACGCATCTGATTGCTGGTTTCGGCTATTTGCCAATCCCTAATGTGGTGATTAAAGCAGACGTAAGACTGCTGCATACAGGCGAACAAAACAAACAGCTTATCATCAATCCTGCTCCTAACGCGTTGCCTTATGAGCAGCAAAACACTTTCCTTAACATCGGCATCGGCTATTCATTCTAATAATGGAAAGAAGAAACTTTATTAAGTCCACTTGTCAGCTTTGCCTTCTTGGTGCAGCCGGTCTTGCGTTTCCTCAAATGCTTAGTTCCTGCGGCACCACAAAATCATCCGTATATAAAACAGCCATAGATCAGAACAAGGTGTCCATACCGTTGGCGCTTTTTGCGGAGAGCAATGTACAACTCGTGCGGCCTGAAGGCTGGTATTACGATCTCGCTGTAGAAAAGCGTGAAGACGGCAGCTATGCCGCATTATTGATGAAGTGTACGCACATGGACAACCAATTAGACCTTTCATCCGGCGGCTTTTCATGCAGCATGCACGGCAGCATATTCGACAAGGACGGCCAGGTAAAAAAAGGACCTGCCGAAAGACCTTTGAAACATTACAGAACAGAAACACAAGAGGGAAACCTCATTATCTACATATCATAATCTCGACCCAATGAAAAAAACAATTGCACTGGTAACCGGAGCATTCCTTTTGACTGCTGTAGCATGTAAGAAAGATGACGACAGCAACAATACCTCCGTAGACTTCAACACACTGAAAAAAGAAGTACTGACAGACTTCACCAATAAAGTAGCCGTTGCAGGCTATAAAGACCTGGACGAAGCTTCTGTAAATCTGTACAATTCATTGCAGACTTTAAATACTGATCCTTCTGATGCTAACCTTGCAACTGCACGCCAGTCGTGGAAGGATATGCGTGGAATATGGGAGCAATGTGAAGGGTTTCTGTTCGGCCCTGTAGAGGATAATGATTACGACCCGAATATGGATACATGGCCCACAGACCATGTGCAACTGGATTCACTGCTGAACAGCAATAGTCCGCTTACGCTTGCAGACATTCAAAATGCAACATTATCTCTCCGTGGCTACCACCCTATTGAATATATACTCTTCGGCACTGATGGCAACAGAACTGCCGCATCACTTACTGCAAGGCAAAAGACCTATATGATCAGCCTTGCAGAAGACCTGAAAGGCACTTGTCACGATCTGTACCTTAGCTGGACTGCAGCCCCTACTCTGTTTGCTAATCAGGTGATCAACGCTGGCAACGGAAGCGACAAATATGCCAAACAACAGGAAGTGTTTATTGCGCTTTGCGACGGTCTTGCCGGTATCTGCGACGAAGTAGGCGGAGGAAAGATGAAGGAGCCTTTCGATGCACAAGATCCAACCATTGTTGAATCTCCCTATTCTGGCAATTCGCTTACCGATTTTAAAAACAACATGATTGGTCTGCAAAACGTCTACCTCGGAAAGTATAAAGAAGACGGCAAGGGCTTGAACGACCTTGTAGCAGCACGAAACAAGGCACTGGATAATAAAATACAAAACCAGCTTGCCGCTGCCATCAGCTCTTTCGACAACATTACTGTTCCGTTCGAAGAGGCTATTGTATCTCAGCGTGTACAGGTACAGCAAACCATGACCGCTCTCGGCACGCTGCAAACTACGCTTGAAGCAGAGCTGAAACCTTTTATTATCCAATACATCACCGATTAAGCGTTTTTATTAATGAAGAAGCTGAAAGTCCTTTTATTGCTTACTGTTTGTGCTGTTGTATTTAGTATGTGTCGTAAAGCGGAGCCTTTTGGAGAAGCCGGCTACGATGAGCGGCTTAGCGGAGGTCTGGCAACGGTATTTGATGAAACTTCAAAAGCTTTCAGTCACGCTATTGAGGGATTGACAGGGCGGGATCTACGGGTCCACGAACTGGGAGATGCCAGTTTCGAGCAAACGTTTGTAGCAGCTCCCTCTCCTATCAACAGCGGACTTGGCCCTGTTTTCAACAATGTGGCCTGCATTTCCTGCCATCACAATGATGGTAAAGGCGTCCCTACTTCGGGCTTCGTCAATTCTTCTCTGTTGTTTCGTATTAGTACCGATGGTGCTAACGAGTTTGGCGGCCCTCTTGCAGTAAGTGGCTATGGCAATCAGGTGCAGGATAATGCTATTTTCGGATACCAGCCGGAGGCAAAGATCAATATCAGCTATACGGACGTGCCCGTAGTTTACGCTGATGGCAAGGAGGTTCACCTAAGGAAGCCTGCCTATACTTTGCAGCAGATGTACGCTTCTATCACGGGCAATTATCATCTTTCTCCACGCATGGCACCACCTGTTTTCGGACTGGGTCTGCTCGAGAATATTCCTGAATATACGCTGCGTGCCTTCGCTGATGAAAACGATGCAGACGGCGATGGCATTAGCGGCAAGGTCAATTATGTTTATAATCCGGT
>DATJDP010000184.1:0-10151 GCA_035497355.1 Flavipsychrobacter sp. | reverse complement strand
GCGGCACACGAGACATCTTATGGTCGTTGAAGCCTTCAAACGACAATCTGTATGAAATCCTGCACAGGGTAAGAGATTTTGGTGGAGAGCTTTTCCAGGATACGGAGGTGGACTTTATATTTATCGGAACTGATGAACGATGGAATAACTATAAGCTGCCGCTCGACGTAAGCAGAAACCTTATCATGATCTTTAAAGAGGCGCTGAACAATTCCCTGAAGTATTCCAAGGCTACACATGTGAAACTCGAAGCGTACCTCAGAGACGACCATACTCTTCAGATGATCCTGACCGATAATGGCGAAGGGTTTGACATTCACTATGTGAAAAAAGGGCACGGTATAGACAATATGAATGTGCGCGCAGGAAGGATCCATGGGCGGCTGTATATAGACTCGATGAAGGGTAAGGGCACCATCATTACCCTTACATTCCGGTTGCCAAAGAATTCTACCCTCAAAAAGGGGATACTTAATTGATAAAACAATCAGAACTTCGGAATATAAAATTAGTATATGAGCCGTGACCTCGATATCCGCGTATGCCTGATAGAAGATGATGAAACGATCCGCGAAGGATATGCCTACCTGATCGGAAACACACCTGGCTATAAAGTAGTGAGCAGTTACCCGTCGTTTGAAGAAGCTGCGAAAAGGATTGTACATGACGATCCGGATGTATTGCTGCTCGATATTGAGCTACCCGGACTTTCCGGAATTGAGGCATTGCCTAAACTTAAAAAGCTGATCCCCGAAACATACATACTCATGCTTACCGTTTATGAGAATGAGCAGCAAATCTTCCGGGCGCTTGGCAACGGTGCTTCCGGCTACCTTACCAAAAACACTCCTCATGAGAGGATCATCAGTGCTATACACGAGGTGATGGAAGGCGGTGGCCCGATGAGCGCTCATATCGCCCGGATGGTCATCTCTTCCTTCAAGCGGAACGAACAATCGCCGCTGACAAGAAGGGAAACCGAAATACTGGAAGAGATAGCCACGGGCAAAAGCCGCAAACGCATTGCAGAAGAGCTTTTTATTGATCTTGAAACGGTAAAATCCCATATCAAGAACATCTACCACAAACTGGATGTACACTCCAAGGCGGATGCTATAAAAGCCGCCAAGGATAATAAGTTTATTTGATGCGCAATGTTGTCGCAATAAACATTTTTGTATTTACGTTATTGAGTAAAGTTGAATCTTATGAAACGTATCTTTTATTCAATTGTGGTCTGCACAGTCACAATGCTAGTTGTTGCAGGATGCAACAAAGACGATTCAAGCGCTGTTTTTAATACAAGATTTTATACAACCGAACAAAATAGTAAGCTTTTCTTATACTTAGATGGCAGCTATGTAGGAATGCTGTCTGCTTTTTCAACACCTCCGACCTGCAGCAATGAAAATATTGGTGTTCAGCTTCCGCTAACGATACAATTGAGATCGGGCAGTTATCGCGTTGTAGGGAAAGACAGCACGGGCACCGTAGTATCATCTTCAATTATTGTTCTTGGTAAAACCACAACTTCTGTGTCCGGAAGCCTGGGCGGACAGGCGGTTTTCGCTAGTAACAACTGCGTTACCATTAATGTTTTTAAATAGCCTGTGTATAGATAACGGTGATGCGGAACAGCGTGTTTTAACCTGTTTAGGTACACCGAGATTACAAGTATTGTGTTTAAATTGTTACTTGTAATGCTTAGACGTTCAATTGTAGCAGTTAAAGGTTTAGTTGTAACAACTAAAGGTTTACTTCGCGCAATTAAAGGCCTAATTACCGCAATTAAAGGTCTGGTTGTCGCCGTTAAAGGTTTAAGTGCTCCAATTAAAAATTTAAATGACGGCGTTAAAGGTCCACTTCTTGCAATTAAAGGTTTATAGGTTCCAATTAAAAGTCTACCTGTAGCAATTAAAGGTTTAATTGTAGCAGTTAAAGCCTTACATGTCTCGATTAAAGGTTTACATGCCTCGACTAAAGCTTTACATGTGATGATTGAAGGTTTACATGTAGCGGTTAAAGGTTTAAGTGTACCAACTAAGAGTTTACATGTTGCAATTAATGGTTTGAGTGTTATAGTTAAAGGTTTAAGTGCCGCAGTTAAAGGTCAGTATGTAACAGTTAAACGTTTACTGGTTCATTTGTCGCTTATGAGTGTGTATGAGGAAGACAGCGAGGGTGAGTGCATAGACGGCAAACGCGGGGTAGTCCTTGTGCATCAACGCTCATTGAATAAAGAAATCCCACCTTAAGAAAGATTCATAGGGCAAATGATTTCATCTTTTTATTTTGTTGGCAAATGGCTGACGCAACACACCAGAAATTAGAACGTGGGCTGTCCCTCACGCAGGCTACCGCTATCAATATGATTGATATGGTAGGCATCGGTCCATTCGTTACCATGTCGCTCATAGTAAGTATGATGCAAGGCAATATGAGCATCCTTGCATGGCTGCTGGGTGCGCTATTGGCCTATATGGATGGATTTGTATGGGCGGAGCTGGGTGCGGAATATCCTGAGGCGGGCGGCAGCTATGTGTTCTTGCAAAAGCTGTACAAGGGCAAGTGGGGAAGACAGATGGCCTTTCTATTTATCCTACAGACCACTATTCAGGCGCCACTCGTAGTGGCAAGCGGTAGTATCGGCTTTGCTCAATATCTTTCGTTCTTAGTGCCGTTAACCTTTATTCAAAAGAAGATAGTAAGCGGAACCCTCGTCTTGCTGCTGGTTTTTCTGTTGTATCGCGGTATCAAAAGTATTGGTAAGATATCCGTTTTGCTATGGATGATAACAGGCGGCACGATACTCTGGCTCATTATCTCCGGTATTCCCCATGCAAATTTCCGGCAGGCGCTTCAATTAAATCTGAGCGGAACGACTTTCAATACTTTGTTCTTTGTGGCCTTAGGGCAGGCATCTTTAAAATCGGTATATTCTTATCTGGGTTATTACAATGTCTGCCATCTAGGGGCGGAAATAAAGAACCCGGAGAAGAATATTCCTCGCAGCATATTTCTGTCCATTACCGGTATTGCCATTCTATATCTCCTGATGCAAACAATGGTAGTCGGCGTGCTGCCCTGGCAGCAGGTAGCAAAGTCTGAATTTGTAGTTAGCGAATACTTTGAGCAAATCTATAACCATACAGTAGCGCAGGTGGCAACGGTGCTGGTGCTATGCATTGCCGTGGCTTCGCTCTTTTCAGTGTTGCTGGGCTACTCCCGTGTGCCTTATGCTGCCGCTTTAAATGGCGATTTCTTTCCGGTGTTTGCAAAGGTTCATCCGAAGCATAAATTTCCTCATGTGTCGCTGCTGGCGCTGGGTGGACTTGCATTTATCTTCAGTCTGCTGTTTCGTCTGGGCGATGTCATCAGCGCTATAATCGTAATGCGCATCCTCATTCAGTTTGTTTCTCAGGCATTTGGAATAATGCTGCGGCATAGACGCTCATCCGCTTTAGAGAGGCCTTATACAATGCCTTGGTTTCCCGTCCCTGCGATTATCTCTATAATCATTTGGCTCTTCATTTTCTTTAGTAGTAGCTGGAAGTTTATCGCTTTTGCAGGGGCTATTATCATACTTGGGATTGTTCTCTTTCAGGTAAAGGAAAAGATGATACAAAAGAAGTATGAATAGGATAGGGCAAGAAACATTTCAGGCGGTCTCAGAAATAAATACTACCTTGTAAGTAATTCGGCAGGGATATAAAAAGCGCTACATTTCAGCGAATTAACGTTTCAGATTCCTGCTTTTTACCGACATTTGCAAACGAAAAACACCCAAAAAAACCGGCTCCTGGTTAGTGGCAGAAAGTTATGAAGTCTCTTAGCCGAACAATTAATCAAATCATCCACGCAAGTCTGCAGAAAGTTGCCGGGGTAATGGAACATCTCCATTTGGCCCGCGCATACAGACCCGTTTCCAGACAGATGGCTCCCCGTTGGAGGAACCTTGGAAAATCAATCACCCCTTACCATTATATGCAACCTTTGCTGATTCCCATTCAGCAAAAGCCTGTACAGAGAAATATCCGATAGAGATAAGAGTTTTATTGAAGCAAAAAGGAAGCCTGACCGGCTTCCTTTTTTGTTACGTGGTTGTTAATCAGTTGTAAAACTGCCGTTAACCATTGGCCTTTATTCCTCCACTGTGAGTGTCCGGTTTCATCTTTGCATCATCATTCCTGACAACAGGAAAGGATTTAGACGGAAAACAAGCACTCATGAAAAAGTATTTAACACTCGCAGCTTTAATTATCGCTTTCGCAGGCAATGCTCAGGCACAAAACGCCAGCAGCACGGCACAACAAACGGTTCAGCTGGATCTGAGCAATGCAGTAGAAATGACTTTCGTTAACTCAGGAAACGCTACAGGAAATACAGTGACCATGAACTTCAACACTGCTGACAACTACGCAAACGGTGTAGAGTCTGCAGCACAGGAATTGAAAATCCGTTCTAACAAGGATTTTAAGGTGGCTGTAAAGATTGACTATAGCAGTTTTAGCTATGCAGGAACCGGTACAATTAATCTTGCTACTATACCAACGAATGCTTTTGAGATGAAGCTAGTGGACAATAATACCGGAGGAAGTGTAGCAGCTCCCTTCTCAACTACGAGCTATTCTACTATTACCGCTACCGACCAGGATGTCATCTTAAACGGTAATAACGGCGACGATCAACGTTTTTCAGTAAAATATAAATGTACTCCAGGTTTCGGACTGCCAGCAGGCACTTATTCGTTCAACATGGTTTATACCGCTACTCAACCATAAGCTTAACCCTGATCAAACAGATATAAATTGAGGCTGTATCATAACCATGGTACGGTCTCTTTTTTTAGTCGGCGTAGGATCTTTCTTGACAATAAGCTAACGGAAAGCAAGTCACGGCTCGTGTACTTACTATTGTCGGTTATATTTCTCTACTGTCAACTCTCCTCCGCTTTCTGCCTTCCGCCAACTGTTCTCTCCCTCTCAGTTCAGGTTTTTTGAAAACCGCTACCTAATTTTAGGCGCATGTCTGCAAAAGATCATTACAAAGTACTCGGAGTTAGTGCCTCCGCAAGCTTGCAGGACATAAAAAGGGCTTACAGAAGACTGGCGCATCAATATCACCCTGATAAAAATCCGGAACAGCCGCTCACTGCCATTCGTTTCAGAGAGATACAGGAGGCTTACACGATACTGTCGAATGAAAAGTTGCGTAGGCATTATGACGAGGAAAGGTACTTTTCCGGTTTAAGTGCCCAAAAGGAACCGGTACAAGTGGATGCCGACTGGCTGCTCAAGGAGGTAAGAAAGCTAAGCCGCCACATGAGTAACGTAGATAGCTACCGAATGAATCACAAAGCGCTACATGACCATGTAATGCTATTGCTCGATGATGCCCATATTGCTATTTTACAAAATGAGGGGGATCCCGATCTCATAAAAGTTCTTATTTCCGAAATAATTTCCTCAATACAAAGTCTCTCTTACCGGTATTACAGCGCCGTTTTGCCGCGTCTACGGCTCATAGCAGGCAATGATCCATATCTTAATCAACTGATCACAAGAGCCGATAATCAGAGAAGAAGTCAGAAAACCATTGAAAAATTCCTTCCGGTTATTATCTTGGTCATAGCGTTAATGCTTTGTTTGTTCATGTATTGGTATAGCCACTAATGTTTGGAGCGTGGTTTTTCGGTAAGCCCTGTCCCAACCTTTAAAAAAAAATTGCTGTTGCACTAACAAAATGGCCATGCCCGTCGTCTTGCTATAAGAACAAAGATTGTTAGCCGTTGGTAAACATTTAGCATTTGTCCGAAAAGGATAACATACTCGAACATGGTTCTTCAGGCAACCCTTCCTCTGATCAGGCACACCAATATGAGCTGATTAAGGATTGCATTGCCAAAAACCGTGCTGCCCAGCGCAGGTTTTATGAAGAGTATGCGCCTTTATTGAATGGAATTATCAGACGTTACGTTTATAATAGTGTGCAAGCAGATGAAATATTGAACGACGCATTTTTTAAAATTCTGACCAGCCTTGAGACATTCTCCTTCAAAGGTTCTTTTGAAGGGTGGATGCGACGGATCGTAGTGAACACGATTACCGATAATTTCCGAAAATACATTAAGAAGGAGCCTGCATATAAGGTAGAAATTGAGACTACAGATGTACATGTGGAAGGGGATATTATTGGGAAGCTTGGCTATAAAGAATTATTGCAATTGATCTATCAGTTGCCGGATACACAGAGAACGGTGTTTAATCTTTTTGTATTTGAGCAATTGTCTCATAAGGAGATTGCAGACAATTTAGGCATCAATGAAAACAATAGCAGATGGCATTTGAATGACGCAAGAAAGAGATTGAAAGAAAAAATATCGTCTATGTAAATAAGACAATGGAAGACCGCAAAAAACATATTGATGATTTGTTCCGTGAGGGATTGAACGACTACCGGGAAGTGCCGGATGATCGTGTGTGGAGTGCATTGGAACAGCGGTTGACTGAAGCAGATGCCTCAGCAACAGAAAAGCCGTCGCGCAGATGGCTTTGGCTGCTGCTATTGTTATTGCTATTGGGTACTATCGGCTATTTTGTTCTTACTAATTCTGCAGAGAAGGCGGATCATCAAAAGGACATTAACAGGAAGGGCCATGCGTCTGCAACCAACGTTGCTATCAGCAATGAGGCAAGCGCAGGAATAAACGTAGATTCTTTCAATGCGAATAAGAAAAGGAGTTCCAGCCTTGCTATATCAGGTAATAGTAATCACCAGGCTTTGCACGCGACGGCCGCTGCAGGAAACTTGTCCGGCACTAATAGCAACGCAGACAGGACTGGCAACCACTCCGTCGGCAGAACCGTAAGTGATCGTAAAACGGCTGTTCCCCACGAGCGGAATAGGTACACCAGGAATAAAGCCGCCAATTCTGGAAGAGAAGAAGAGTTGCCAGCTACCAACAGCAACAGTACTGAAAATGAGGCGCGAGCTGCGAATACCTCCAGACAGAGAAATAGCAACGGAAAGCGTAGGACTGTAACCGATGCATCAGCTTCATCATCGAGCCGGTTATCAAGCGACAATACCATTTCCGAGAGTAGGAGTGCGTCTGGAAATACAATGAAGAATGAAAAGGGTGCAAGAAACGCTGACAATAACAAGGCAACTGCTTCCCGCCAGCAAAAAACGACTGGAAAGAAGACAACCGCTGGTCCCGGAAGAGAGAAAAAGCCATTAAGCAATCAAAACGCTTCTAACAAAACAGCTTCAAACGGGAACAACTCTTCAAAAACTTCGACAGGCAAAAGTACATTAGGTGCAACTAATGGAGTGGCAGCGACAGGCGTGAACCCAGAACCCTCAAAAGCAGAAAGGCAGACAGCCGTGCCCACTTACAATAAAGAGAACTCGCCCGCCACGGCTACTGAAAACCATGAATCGAATCAGTCGTTAGTAGAAAAAGAAGCACTTGCAGAATCTGGTCTATATGTGCCTCCTGCTGAAAGGAAGAAAGCGAAACCATACGATAGCAAACAGGCGCTACGCAGGAAGTCCAAACTCGCCGAAAATTCTGATGAAGGAAGTAAGAACCCGTCCATAGACGGTATAGAAGATGAAGGCGAACCGATAACAGTACTTGCAGCCACAGGAAGTAAAGGAAATGTTGTGGTGAATCCAGCTTCCTTTGCAAGTAAGCAGCCTGATGACATGAACCCTGCGAAGTTTAAAAAGTCAAAGTTGATCGTTACCACTACAGAGCCCGCTGTGAAAACGACAGAAGAAGAGAAGAGCCTGAGCAATAAGCCAAAGAAGGAGGAACAGGTGAAAGGGGAAGAATTTACAGTAGCTAACGAAGAGGAAAAGCCAGAAAAGACCGAAAATGCCAGGATGTATCTTGCTACTTCGAAGAGTGAAGTACCTGTTGCCACTACAACAGATAACAGTGGCGGCGGCGGAGGAGGAACTGCAGTAGATGTCAGACCAGCTAAGCCAAAAGCCAATCAGTTCAGATTTGATCTGGGCGTTAAGGCGGGGTATGAAAAAGGCTTTGCAGACGTTACCTCCAGCAGCTTTATTTTCGCGCCATTCCTTCAGTGGAACATTTCTCCTCATGTTTCTTTTGTACTGCAGCCGGGTTTCCGCTACAACCAGGTGAACAGAACGGATATATTCAACATGACTGCCACCTATCATCAGATAACAAGCGCAACGCGCGATTCCTTCAATAACTATATCACAGATACAAGCGGACAGACAACCGATGTTCAGCGGAACTACCTCTATAAGCAGGTGTATGATTCTATTGTCTTCAACCGCAGACTTGCGCAGAAGAATTACTGGGAAATAGAATTGCCGATTATGCTGCGTTATAAGATCGCGTCTAACTTTGCCATCTTCGGCGGACTAAGCCTGACGTTTGGAAACCTGCTGAAGCTAGATGATGGTAAAACCGTATTCAGTGGACTGCAGAAATCGGATAGCCTATCATTCCCCACCGTACCTATCAACGCTCCAGGACCTACCTTGCCAGGTGCCGCAGGTTACTTTCCCTACAATACACCGGACATCTCTACTGCACCTGCAGCAAGTGTAACACCGACTTCAAATCCGGCACGCTTTGGTATCATGTTTGGCTTCAGCTATGAGCTGCAAAGAAGGATAATGATAGACGTGATGTACAAGCAGACCGTTTCTGATATGAGGTACATTCCGAATGAGCAGATGCGCAAGATTTATACGCAGCCTTACTTCCGCGTCATGCTGGGACTGAAATTGTTTGAATCTAAGAAGCCAGTGGTTGCTAATCCTGCGGGTCTTTGAGGTATCTTTGTTGTGATCCTAAAAGCTGAAACAATGTTTGAAAAATTGGCCAAGTTCTGCAAGTCACAGCCTGGAATAATGCTGTTGTTTGTATGCAGCATCTTTATGCTGGCATTGACAACTGCCACCCTTATTAAAAATGCGGAACAAATTTCTGAGGTTATCTACCTGTGTATTTCAGGTTTTGCCATGTCCGCATTGGGCGTTTTAATTGGAATAAAGCGCATGAGAGATTTAAAAGCGGAAAGGTGAAGGATACCAAAGGCGTGCTTTATAGACCTTCCGTTATCAGAAAGCCGGTCTCGATCTTTACTTGCTCTACTACATTGTAAATAATAGGACAACGACCATAATGCAATAACGTGCCTAACAGTCTTTCTTTGAAGCCACTTTTATGTAAATGTGGAAAATCGCGACATTCACTAAACCGGCGTGAATAGACCGTACACTTCTTTTCTTTGAGAAAATGGCAGGGGATAGCATTGATGAAATAGTTTCCTGCCAGACTTTCCTCCACATACATTTCAAGCACCTTGCTTTCCGGCTCTTTTAAATGCTCCGCGAGCGGTCCTATCTCTTCTGCCTTCACGTTTATCATCAGCGAGCTACAGCAGTTGCCGCATTCGGTACAATCAACAGCATTACTTACTTCTTTATTGATACGATGAACGGCTTCGTCGAGTTCAGCTCCGCTCTGCCTTTGAATAAAGCGAAGGAAGTGATCGTTTTCATCCTCTTTTTGTTCGCCTTCAGAAGCGATAAAGGAAAGATCTGTTGTATAGTAAGAAGACTTCAAGCAAAATTCTTGCAAAGGTAGCCATTTGATAGAAATAGGCGTTTCGCAGGGCTCACGAGCGCTGCAAATCCATAAGCATTGCCCTTGCCTGCTCGTTGTCCGGGTGTTTTTTAAGCAAATGCTGAAGCGTTTTCTGCGTTAGCTGATCCTGATGGTTGTTATGGTACCATACCGCCAGATTGATGAGGTTTTGCTCGTAGTCAGGATTGAGTTCCTGAGCCTTCTTCATATACTGGTACGCCATCGTGTTTTGTCCGAACTGCATGTACGCAAAGCCGATATTGGTGTTCGCTTCTACATGTTTAGCATCTTCCGACAGGATAAATTGTAAGACCTGCATTGCCTCCTGCGTCTTCCCCAGCGCAAGTAAGCAAACGGCGTATTTGCTTTGGAAATCGAGGCCGTACTTCATGATCTCGGTTGCACGCTGATATCAGGGTAGGGTTTTGTCTGGCTACTGCAGTTGATAATATGATTCTCCCACCCTATAAACAACCCAGACATCATTGATAACTGTAGTATTTAAGATCGG
>DATJDP010000183.1:0-5333 GCA_035497355.1 Flavipsychrobacter sp. | reverse complement strand
CAAACGGAGTACGCAGATCCCGAAGCAGCCAGCAATTTACCCAAATGATGCCGCTGTGAACCTGTGCAGCTACACGATGCGCTCTGGTAATATCCTGCGTCCAGATGGTAGCACTTAAACCGTAATCAGAAGCATTGGCGAGCATTAATGCCTGTTCTTCTGTTTTAAAGGTTTGCAGTGTCACTACCGGCCCAAATATTTCTTCCATATTCGTTCTGCACCGAGCGTCCAGTCCTTCGATGATGGTTGGTTCGATAAAATAACCATTCTTGCATCTGCCTTCGGGCTTTACCGCTTTGCCGCCCAAAAGGACCTTTCCACCTTCTTCCTTCGCCAGAGAAATACAGCTCATCACTTTTTCGAAATGCATTTTACTTACCACAGCTCCTTGCCTCGTTTGTTCATCAAGCGGATCGCCCACCGTTAGCTTTTTCGCTCTGGCGATAAACTCTTCTTTGAACTTTTCATATACAGTTTCTTCAACTAATATCCTGCTTCCGCAGAGGCATATTTGCCCTTGATTAGAAAAGGAACTTTGCAAAGTAGTCCGCATCATTTTATCCCAATCGCAGTCGGCAAATATGATATTTGGGTTTTTGCCGCCGAGCTCCAGAGATATCTTTTTGAACATTGGCGCTGCTGTGGCTGCAATGTCCTTCCCGGCACGAGTGCTTCCTGTGAAAGATATAGCTTTAATTTCCGGATGTTGAACAATTGCACTGCCGCAATTCGGTCCATTGCCATGAACAATGTTTAGAACACCGTCCGGTAGTCCTGCCTCTTTGCATATCTGCGCTAATAAATAGCCTGTCATTGGGGTCACTTCGCTTGGCTTTGCCACCACGCAATTGCCTGCAGCAAGGGCCGGGGCAATTTTCCAGGTGAAAAGATATAAGGGCAAATTCCAGGGAGAAATACAACCGACAACCCCTATAGGCTGACGAACGGTATAGTTAATAGCCCTACCCTCCATTTGGTGGCTGTCTGTGCTGAAATGCATTAAGCCAGTGGCAAAAAAGCGAAAATTGGAAGACGCACGCGGTATATCCACTCTTTTGGAAAGCCAAAGCGGCTTGCCATTATCGTTTGTCTCGGCAAGCGCCAGAGCATCGAGGTTATTATCAATTAATTCGGCAATCCTATTCAATATTTTAAATTTTTCCTCCGCTGGCGTTCCGCTCCACTTTGGAAAGGCCGCTTTTGCCGCACCTACGGCGAACTCTATATCATCCTTATCGCTGTCAGGCGTTTGACTGTAAACTTCTCCTGTAGCGGGGTTTATATTGTCAAGGTATTTTCCGTTCAAAGGTGGCCGGAAAGAACCGCCAATAAAATTGGTAATTTGAGCAGGAACATTAAGATTCATAAAGACAAAAATAGGGAGAATGAAATTGGACAATGATTTTTGCTACTGCAGAAACTTCTATATAAGTATAGATGTATAGGGTGTTAGGGCCAGATGGGTTAGGTATACGCTTAAATTTTTTTTATTTGAGAAGGTTACTTTTAGCGCTTTGCAGGATCAATAATAGACGACGATGTACAAAATCTTTAGATAAAGCCCATCGTTTAACCAAAACAATAGAGCTGTATCAGTTACATGATGCAGCTTTTTTATGTCTGTTTTTATCAGCGCAAATATTCGGTTTTTTTATTCGATAAACGCAATGCGCTTTTTCTACATCGGCATTTCTATCTCTCAGTTGGCGAAATCTTCTCATCAATAAGGCCTCAACCCCAACACAACTCGCGACTTTCTCAAACTCTTTAACGCTTGTTTTAAACTCTTTTTAGTTTCTTTTCAACTCTTATTCGCTTTTCTCACACTCTTATTTGTCTGCCTCACACTCTTTTTCGCTCCCTTAACACTCTTGTTTGCTTGAGCCACACTCTTATTTGTGTGCCTTAAACTCATATTTGGCTGGGGCTCTCTAATATGAGTTTGAAGCAAACTTTATTGAGTTCGAGACAGACTCTATCGAGTTTGAGACAAACTCTATTGAGTTTAGGAAAAATCAATTCAAGTTTTTTCAACTCTATCGAGTTTGCGACGGACAAATATGAGTTTAAGGCGGACAAACAAGAGTTTGCAGTAAACTCTATCGAGTTTGCGACCAACTCTATTGAGTTTGAAAGAAACTCATAAGAGACTGACGGAAACAAGAAGCCGAGCCAAATGAAGCTATAAAGTAAGAGGGAGGAATCTATTACGTTAATAAAACACCTAATTCGTCTCGGTTATGCAAACACCGCGCTGTGGGGAGGTTTGCATGAAGGCACAATCAAACTTTATGAATTGGGAAGGCGGCTTATCTTCCCTGAAACACTGGCTTCCTTTTTTCAAGGAACGCATTAACCCCTTCTTTAAAATCACTTGTTACACCGGCTTCTACCTGCACTTGTTTCTCCCTTTCTAATTGCTGTGATAAGGAGTGTTGATATGTTTCATTTAACAGCCGTTTTGTGAGCCCGAGCCCTTTAGTAGGCATTTCAGCCAGCTGGAAGGCCATCTTTTTGCTTTCTGCCACAAAAGATTCATCAGCAAAACTTTTGTAGATCATTCCCATTGTCACCGCTTCTTTTGCACTTACTTTATCGCCAGTCATCATCAATGCAGCCGCTCTTTGCATTCCCACCAGTCTTGGAAGAAAGAAAGTACCGCCACTGTCTGGGATAAGCCCGATCTTACTAAAAGCCTGAATGAAGGAAGCGCTTTCTGCGGCAACAACAATATCACAGGCAAGTGCAATATTGGCTCCGGCACCGGCAGCTACCCCATTTACAACCGCAACTATTGGCTTTTCAATACTCCTCAATTTCGAAATAATTGGATTATAATGTTCTTCAACAATCCTTTCCATTTCAGGTCCCTGAGGATCAGTTGCCTCAGCCAGGTCTTGCCCCGCACAAAAGGCCTTGCCGGTGGCAGTGATGCAAATACAACGAATTTGCTCGTCTTTTTCGCAATGGTCTAAGTATTGCTGAAGCAACACGGCCATATCACGGTTAAAACTGTTGAATTTTTCCGGACGGTTAAGCGTCAGAAAGGCAACACTATTTTCTACTTCAAAAAGGACAGCACTCATATAATAGTCTTATGTCAAAAGTATAAAGTTGAGCGTCAAAAAGCAAAGGACTGTTGTTACTTTTGCATTTTACCTTTTCCTTTGATACATGCTTGTAAAAGTGTACGGAAGTGCGGTACATGGGGTAGATGCACTTACTATAACCATTGAAGTAGATACCCCTGGTGGTAAACCCGAATATATTATTGTAGGACTTCCGGATAGTGCTGTGAAGGAAAGCCTTGAAAGGATAATCTCCGCCATAAAGAACATTGACAAGGAGCGTCCGAGGATGCGCATTGTGGTGAATATGGCCCCTGCCGATATTCGTAAAGCAGGTGCTGCCTATGATCTGCCAATAGCCATCGGCATGCTTGCTGCTTCCGATCAGATACCATCTGTGGAACTTGGCAACTATTTACTGATGGGAGAACTCTCCCTCGATGGTTCGTTGCACCCGATAAAAGGCGCTTTGCCTATTGCTATAAAAGCACGGGCGGAGCAATTCAAAGGACTGATACTTCCGAAGCAGAACGCGCGTGAGGCCGGCATGGTGAATAATCTCGAAGTGTACGGCGTTTCCCACATTCGCGAGGTAGTGGACTTCTTTTCAGGAAAGGAACAGCTGACGCCTGTGACGGTGAACACGCGTGAAGAGTTCTTTCAATCGCAATATGATTTTGAATTTGACTTTAATGACGTAAAAGGACAGGAAAACGTGAAACGCGCCCTGGAGATTGCTGCAGCGGGCGGACATAACGCTATTCTAATCGGGCCTCCTGGTGCAGGCAAGACCATGCTGGCGAAAAGACTTCCCACCATTCTCCCGCCCCTTAGTTTGCACGAAGCCTTGGAAACAACGAAGATCCATTCTGTAGCAGGAAAGCTCGGCACACATACTTCCCTCGTCGCAAAGCGCCCTTTCCGATCGCCGCACCATACAATCAGTGATGTGGCACTCGTCGGTGGAGGAGGCATTCCTCAACCGGGTGAGATATCGCTGGCGCACAACGGCGTTTTGTTCCTTGATGAATTACCAGAATTTAAGAGGACGGTATTAGAAGTGATGCGTCAGCCAATGGAGGAGCGCAGGGTAACCATTTCCCGCGCGAAGATCAGTATAGATTTCCCAGCCAGCTTTATGCTTATCGCTTCTATGAATCCATGCCCCTGCGGATACTTTAATCATCCTGAAAAGGAGTGCTCTTGTTCTTCAGTAGTGGTACAACGATACCTCAATAAGATCTCCGGTCCGTTGCTCGACAGAATTGACTTGCATGTAGAGGTCACGCCGGTGTCTTTTAATGAATTGTCTTCCGAGCGGGTTTCAGAGTCAAGCGATGCCATTCGTCAGCGCGTAATCAGGGCCCGTGAAATACAGACTGAGCGTTTTAAAGAGAACGAGGGTGTATATGCCAATGCGCAGATGGGCAGCAAATTGCTTAAAGAAATTTGCGTGATAAATGCAACAGGGCAAAACCTCTTGAAAACCGCCATGGACAGGCTCAACCTTTCTGCAAGAGCCTACGACCGTATTCTAAAAGTTTCGCGTACAATTGCAGACCTTTCTGACAGTACCGAGATCAGACCTGAGCATCTGGCAGAAGCAATTCAATACAGGAGCTTAGACAGAGAGGGATGGGCAGGATAGAAATGTTACTATTCTTCGTTATCGAAGAATAGTAACATTTCCCTGTTTTTGTACTGTGGTACCATCAATAAAAGTAGCCTGAAGTACGTAAGCGACTGTTTCAAGGTCTTGCAGCTTCCCTTTGAACCTGCCGTCCCAGCCTTCGTTCAACGAATGCGATTCAAATATCATCTGTCCCCAGCGGTTATAAATGCGGAAAGTCATTTCTTTTACACCACCGCCGCGTACATACAGCACGTCATTATTGCCATCTCCGTTAGGACTGAACGCCAAAGGCACATCAATAGCAGTAAATATTTCAGTAAGGATTTCCTTGCAAATCTTTTCAGAACAACCCTCATCGTTCCATCCTGTAAGGCAGGCGGTATAGGTACCGGCACTCGTATACTGGTGAACAGGACTGAAATCATTACTTGTACTTCCATCCCCAAACTCCCATAAAAATGACGTGGCATTTACAGAAGTGTTGGTAAAACTGACCGGCATATTAAGGGCGGTGGTGGACGTGAAATCTACCGATGGTTGTGGATTCATGTCAACGGATAAGACAACAACAGAGTCACATCCGCTTGCAGATGTAAACACCTGAGTATAGATACCAGCAGTATCAATCAGCT
>DATJDP010000182.1:0-5583 GCA_035497355.1 Flavipsychrobacter sp. | reverse complement strand
GCGAGCGAGAACCTTCATTGATGCGCCTACCGGATTTCGGGTAACAATCGGAAAAGCGAACGATCTTATCTGGGACAGCATACAAAGCAGTTCCCATCCCATTGGCTTTCTATCATTGATTTTCGGGATATTCTTTGCCATCAGTATGGTTCATCTCATGCTCTTTTTGTATTGCCGGCAGATAAGATCTAATCTTTTTTTCAGCATCTTCAGCTTCTGTCTTAGTGCTCTTTTTTTCGTGAAAATCCTAAGCCTTATTGCACATTCGCCAATATGGGTTCTATATACCGTTTTTTCGGCCTTTTTTCTTGGCGTTGCGGGGTGTGCGTCATTAAGCGCCTTTATAAATAGTGTATTTCCAACAAAAAGGCAGATTGGCAAGTGGATCATTTACAGTATAGCCGTGGTCACGCTCATACTGCGTGCCATTGATGTCCATCTCGCCCTGACAGTTCTAATCATTCTCATCGTCAGTGCTTGCGTCGAAACCGTGACAGTCATAACAATTGCTATTGTAAGGAAAGTAACGGGCGCAAAAATTATTGGCATTGGTCTGCTTTCCTTTACAGGTCTTATTTTATTTAGCGCGATACTCCTGGTCGCAGGAGGCGGGACAGTGCACATTACAGGCTGGCAGGGACAATTGTTCGGCGCATCGGCTTTGTTTGCCATTTTTAGCGTGCCCTTTTCCATGTCTGCTTACCTGGCATTCCGTTTCGCATCAATCAATAAAAACCTCGGTACTCAGTTGGAACAGGTTCAGGTACTCTCTGAAAAAACACTGCAACAAGAAGCAGAGAAAAAACGCATGCTGGAAACCCGAAAAGAAGAGCTTGAAAAAGAAGTGGCACAACGAACTTCTGAAGTGCTATTTCAAAAAGAACAAATCGAAAGGCAGCATGATGAGCTTAAGTCTGAAAAAAAGAAATCCGATGACCTGCTCCTCAATATCCTTCCTTCAGAGATTGCTGACGAGCTTAAAGAAAATGGGCTTTCTGAAGCAAGGCTTTACAACAACGTTACTGTATTGTTTACGGACTTTGTCAATTTCACAAAAGCGGGGGAACGAATGAGTCCGCGGGAGCTGGTGAGCGAATTGCACGCCTGCTTTAAAGCTTTCGATGAGATCATCGGCAGATATGGCATCGAAAAGATCAAGACAATCGGAGATGCGTACCTTGCTGTATCTGGTTTACCACACCCTGACGACAGACACGCAGCCCATATAATTACAGCAGCGATAGAAATACGCGAGTTCATTCGCGCCAGGAAACAACAACTGGGAGACAAGACTTTTGAAATAAGGATCGGCATTCACTCCGGCCCTGTCGTTGCCGGAATCGTGGGAGTAAAGAAATTCGCTTACGACATATGGGGTGATACAGTGAATACTGCTGCCCGAATGGAACAAAGCGGTGCACCGGGAAAGATCAATATTTCAGCGGCTACTTACGAGCTGGTAAAAGATGAGTATGAGTGCGCCTACAGAGGAGAAATCAGTGCCAAAAACAAAGGCGAGCTAAAAATGTATTTCGTCGAGGAAAAGAAATTGCTGGAAGTAGCGTAGCTAACCTTGTAAAAGTTGTTTCTTTTTATATTTTTAATGTTCAATCCGCTTTATGCAGTTTCAGGAAGCAAAGAAGTTTATCCTTCAAAAGCTAAAAAAAGACCTTCCGCGGCATCTTTCCTACCATAGTGTAGAGCATGTGAAAGATGTGTACCATGCGTGCAAAAATATAGCAGCTCAGGAAGGGGTGAAAGGGGAAGACTTGAAACTGTTGCTTACAGCCTCGCTTTTTCATGACTCTGGCTTTCTGATCCAGCAAAAGGATCATGAAGAGATTTCATGTCAGCTAGCGCAGAAACACCTACCGGACTTTGGCTATACGGCCGACCAAATAGAAAAGATCTGCGGCATGATCAGAGCTACACGCATCCCTCAGACACCGACGAATAAACTGGAGCAGATACTGGCCGACGCCGATTTAGACTATCTTGGAAGGGACGATTTTTTTACTATAGGGAATAAACTGTTTGATGAGCTATCTATTTATGGCATATTGAGCACGGAAGACCAATGGAACCAGCTTCAGATCCGTTTCCTGGAAAGCCACAACTACTTTACTGATACCGCTATCCGCTTGCGCAAGGGTAAAAAAGAGGAACATCTGCGCTCTATCAAATCAAAACTTAAAAGTGCTTAATGAACGTCGCCAACCGTATTCCTTTTCCTCATTTGATAAAAGATTACCTGTTTTCAATAGTCGGTGTATTAATTGCTGGTTTTGCCCTGAAAAGCTTACTGGTTCCCAATGGCTTTCTTGATGGTGGTGTAACCGGTATCAGCCTTTTACTTCACGAGTTTTACCATTGGCCGCTTAGCGTGATCATTGTTGTTGCCAATCTTCCCTTCATCATCATGAGCGCATTCCTGGTCAATCGCCACTTTGCATGGAAAACACTTGCCAGCATCATCCTTCTTGGTCTCTTTCTTCAGTTTTTTCCATATCCTGATATTACGCCGGGTTGGCAGAGCATGATCCTCGTTTCTATCTTCGGTGGATTCTTTCTCGGCATCGGTATTGGTCTGGCTATGCGCGGCGGCTGCGCCATAGATGGTATCGAGATCCTTGCGTTATACACATTACGAAAAGTAGGCTTCACTATCAGTGAAATTATCCTCGGTATGAACGCGCTTATCTTCATGATCGCTGCAATGAGCTTCGGACTGGAGAAGGCCTTTTATGCGATGCTTACTTATTACGTCGCTACACGTACTATTGATTATGTGGTGGAGGGTATCGAAGAATACACCGGCGTAACCATTATTTCCGGCCAAAGCGAGGTCATTAAAGATAAGCTTGCAAGGGAAATGGGACGAGGTATCACCATCTACAAAGGTGAGCGGGGCTTTCTGAAACAAAGCTTCGAGGTTAGCCATGACTGCGATATTGTATTTACCGTTATTACACGTCTTGAGGTAAGAAAGCTGAAGAGAGTAGTATATCAATTAGATCCAAATGCTTTTGTATTCACCCATTCCATCAAAGAGGCAGCAGGCGGCATCTTAAAAAGACACGCCGGGCATTAATTGAGGATTTTGCGTTGATTATAATGCATTGAACCAACCGCCTGGAATCCCTCCGCATCTATTTACCGTTCAAACCCGGACTTTTCATCTCCAGGATTTGTAACCCCATGGGGTATTACGAAGTCTATTCTATTAAAGCGAGCCCTTATGCGTCATGTTTAGCCTTAAAGATTATAGTTTGATCGGCAACTCGCGTGCCAGCGCTCTGGTGAGCAGATATGGATCTATAGATTGGTGTTGCCTTCCTGAGTTTCATTCGCCAGCTCTGTTTGCTGCAATACTGGATCAAGCCAAAGGCGGCCATTTCGCTATTTTACCCGTTGAAGAATACGAATCCTTCCAGCAATATATTCCCGGGACGAACGTGCTGCAGACAATCTTTAAAACCACTAGTGGCGAACTGACTTTAACGGATGCTTTTGTCGCACTTACTGAAGAAGAAAAAAAACTTTCACTTTTCCCTGATCATGAAATACTGCGAATATTAAAGTGTACCGGACGCGTGGAAGTAAAAATGCAATTTGAACCCACACTCTTCTATGGAAAGTGGCGCCCCACTGTGATAAATAATAAAAAGATGGGGATTAAGTTCTCGTCTAAAGAAAACGCGTATGTCCTTCAAAGCAATCTCGACGAAGGGATATTCGAAGTAACGAAAAACAAGGCAGTCGCCACGTTTGAATTAAAAGAAGGAGAAGAAGTCATCTTTTCTTTTAGTTGCAGCACGCAAAGTCCGGCTATTATTCCTGAAGTACCTACTACCGGTAGCTATCGAATGGCGCAAACAATCCGGTTCTGGGAAACCTGGTCGGGACGATGCACTTATGAAGGCGTTTATAAAGACCAGGTTATAAGGAGTGCACTTGTATTAAAGCTTCTGACCCATGCCCCCTCAGGCTCGATCATTGCGGCTCCCACGACTTCCCTGCCTGAAGAAACCGGAGGAGAAAGGAACTGGGATTACCGCTATTGTTGGCTCCGGGATGCCTCTTTTACTGTCCGGGCACTACTTAAACTGGGATACGAACTGGAAGCACAAGCATATATGAACTGGATACTTCACGCGACACAACTTACCCAGCCCCGACTCCAGATCGTTTATTCGGTTTACGGACAAGCGAAGCTGAAAGAGGAGCAATTACCATGGCTCAGCGGTTTCAATAATTCTGTTCCGGTGCGCATTGGAAATGGTGCCTATAATCAATACCAACTGGATGTTTATGGTGAAGTACTGGATGCATTCTTTTCGTATTCAAATATCATTGAAACGTTCGACCATGAGACACGGAAGTTCCTGCTCGGCCTGGCCAATGTGATCTGTGAACTGTGGGATGTTCCGGACAATGGTATTTGGGAAATGCGCTCATCTCCGCAGCATCATACTCATTCAAAAGTAATGGCCTGGGTAGGGCTTGACCGACTGATTAAACTTGTTGCAAAATATGGATGGGAAACAGCTCACCTTCAGAAGTATGAAACAACCAAATCTGCGATTGAAGCACAGGTAAACGAACGCGGCTACAGCCGTGAACTGCAATGCTATACCAGCACACTTGACGGAACCAATATAGATGCAAGTTCACTTGTATTTTCCCTCGTAAAATTTTGCAAAGCATCCTCAGAAGAAATGACATCTACGGTAAAACAAATTCAGCAACGACTTTCAAAGAACAAGCTGATTTTCCGTTATCGTGGCGCTGACGATGGTGTTTCGGGAGGTGAGGGCTGCTTTGGCATCTGCAATTTCTGGCTGGTAGAAAACCTTGCGAAATCAGGGAACATAGAAGAAGCGATTGATATCTTCGAAACGGTTTTAAAAACAGCAAGTGCGACAGGATTACTATCTGAAGAGGTAGAACCGGCTACAGGAGAACTACTCGGTAACTACCCACAAGGCTTTACACACATAGGACTGATCAATGCAGCACTTTCCATCAACGAAGCACAAAAAAAGGAAACAGCATGATACATCTGACCAATATAGCCATCTGGGGATTTGGAGCTACTATTATTCTCACCATTATTATGGCGGCGTCCAAGCCTCTGGGATATACAAGAATGGATCTGCCTTTCCTTTTAGGGACGATTTTTACTGCCAATCGCAATAAGGCACCTTTCTATGGTTTCCTCCTGCATCTATGTATCGGCTGGATATTTGCTTTTATTTACGCTGTTGCGTTTACAAGCGCGGGGCTCGCTACCTGGTGGTTCGGACTTAGCATAGGCTTTATTCATGGTGCCTTTGTTTTATCGGGGGGCCTACAGATCATTGCAGCCTTTCATCCACGCATGGCGCCTCCTTACCAGGGGCCAACGCCTACCCGACAATTAGAGCCTCCTGGCTTTTTCGCCCTGAACTATGGAGGAGCAGCACCGCTCGTTACAACGCTGTCACACATGGTATATGGATGTGTGCGGGGGATGTTCTATAGCGAACATCGCCTGCAAAGGCCGTGGTACCCTTTCGGCCGTTGTCATAGCCCCAACAAAAT